>DATHNU010000509.1:0-3360 GCA_035485695.1 Reyranella sp.
GATGGCCGGCGAGTGTCCGGTGCTGATCGTGCCTTACATCGGCGCGGCCAGGCCGCCGGGCAAGATCGTGATGCTGTGCTGGAACGACAGCCGCGAAGCCAAGCACGTGGCGACCGCTGCGCTGCCCCTGCTCGTTGCCGCCGACAAGGTGATCGTGCTGATCATCGACCCCAAGGCCGATCGTAGCCGCGAAGAGCCGGGCGCCGATGTCGCCGTCTGGCTCGCCCGCCATGGTGTGAAGGTGACGGTGCAGCGTGACAGCGCCGCCGATTCCGACGTCGGCGGCGTGATCCTGTCACGCGCCGCCGATCACGACATCGATCTCATCGTCATGGGCATCTACGGCCATTCGCGCCTGCGCGAGCGGGTGCTGGGCGGCGCCAGCCGCACGCTGCTGGCCAGCATGACGGCGCCGCTGCTCGTCGCGCATTGAAGCTGGGCGCGCGCCACTCCAGTGGCGCGTCATTGCCTTTTCTGCGCGGTGCGGGACAACGGCCGCGACTCGCGCCTCAGAAGGCGCTGCCGCCCGCCTAATTCGTCGGCTTTTTGCCCTGCTTGTAGTTGGCGACCGCCGCCTTGAGCATGCGGTACTCGCTGCAGCCGAAGACGCAGAGCGAATCCAGCCGTGCCAGCATCTGGTCGGCCTCGGCCGGGCGATCGAGCATCAAGTAGGCCTCGCCGAGGTACTCATACGCGCCGAGATGCCTGGGATCGATGGCCAGCGCCTGCTGGTAGTATTGCAGTGAACCGTTCGCGTTGCCGGACTTGCGCGTCGCATAGCCCATCAGGTTGTAAGCGTCGGCGTTGCGCGGATCCTTGGCCACGACCTGCTGCAACAGCGGCAGGGCGTTGGCGTAGTCCTTGTTGGTCTCGATCATCGCCTTGGCGCGCGTGAAGTTGGGGTCGACCGGCTTCGTCGACTGTATGGGCTGAGAATCGGAACCGCCGCCGCCCGCGGCGAAGGCCAGCGTCGAAAAGCCGAGAGATAGCACCGCCGCGGCGGCTAGAAGGGTCGAGCGCATGGTCCACCTCCTGAAGGTCGCTGCATTCTTGCCTCGCCCACGTCTCGGGCAACGAAATTCTTATGACATTGCCGTGAGTTCGGCCGCCCGTTTGACGGCGCGCACCGCCAGCCGCTCCTGCCGGCCGCGGATCTCCACGTCGTGGTGCTCATAAATCGCGAGATCGATGCCGGCGCGGTCCAGCAGCTCCTGCGAGACCACCAGTTCGACGCCGAATTCCTTGGTGAGGGCCTCGAGGCGGCTCGCGGTATTGACGGTATCGCCGATGGCGGTGAGCTGGGTGGCGCGCTCATAGCCCATCTGGCCCACGATGGTCGGGCCCGAATGCAGGCCGATGCCGATGCGCAGCGGCTGGTCGAGGTCGCCCGACATCGCCTCGTTGAGGTCGTCGAGCGCCAGGGCCATGCGGCGCGCTGCGTCGAGCGCCTGCCGGCAGGCGATCTGCGGCTCGCGCTCGAGCCCGAAGATCGCCATGACACCGTCGCCGATGAATTTGTCGACCCGGCCGCCGGCCGCCTCGATGGCCTGGCCGGTCGCCCGGAAATAGCGGTTGAGCAGGAACACCACGTCATACGGCAGCTTGCCCTCCGAGATCGAGGTGAAGCTGCGGATGTCGGCGAACAGGATCGCGACATACTGCTCGCCGCCATGGGCCTGCGGCTGGCGGCGATAGGCCTCGACCGGACCGGCCGTCGCCGGCAGCAGTGGCGTCACGCGGTAGTGGCCGGGCGGCGGTCGGAGCTGGCAGGCGAGCCGCACATTGGCGGGCGCGCCGACCCGCGTCAGCACCTTCTGTTCTTCCGGCGAGGCCGGCGGCAACGTCGCGCGATCGTCGCCGCCGATGCGAACGCGGCAGGTCGAGCAGCGGCCGCGCCCGCCGCACACCGACGCATGCGGAATGCCTGCAAGACGGCTCATTTCCAGGATGGTGAGCCCCGCAGGCTGGCTCGTGCTGCGGCGTTCGTCGTAATCGAGGCGCACGACGCCGGCACGTCTTTCCCAGAAATCGCGCAACGGGCGCGCGCCCAGAACGCCAACCAGCAGGGCGAGCGCGCCGATCTGGAGATCGCGCGAAATGGCGTAGAGATTGTCGATGTCGGCGGCCGGCGGCACATGCGCGTGGTCAAACAGGTTTGCGAGGAAGCCCGGTTGCTGGGCAAGATCGGCGACGTCGCGCAAGGCGATCGCCGCACCCACGATGCCGGCGACAGGGACGAGCAGGGCGACGGCATAGAGCACCGGCAGCCAGGCGGGATACCAGGATTTTAGGCGCCATGCGAAGTGCAGGCCGATGCAGGCATGCAGCCAGACCACCAGCGGCAGCAGAAACTGACGGGCGATGGATGTCCAGTCACTGACCACCAGCGTGCCCAGGACCCAGGGATAGCCCGGCTCGACGCCGTAGAGTTCATGGGCCAGGCGTGTGCCGACGACGTGGATCGCGCCCAGGGGAATGATCAGCGCGCCCAACACCAATTGCGTCCACTCCCAGTGCGAGAGCCTGAGCGCGCGGCGACGATAGAGCGACCACAAAGCCAGGAAGAAGTGGGTGAACAGGGCGCCGTAGAGAACGGTCTGGCCGACCGGGTTGTGCCAGATGAAGACGAACGCCGTGCGGCCGACTTCGAGCACGCGCAGCGAGATCAGGCCGAGCGCGTGATTCAGCAGATGCGTGATGACGTAGAAGAAGAGGATGTAGGCCGACCAGAGGCGAACCCGTCCGACCATGATGCTATTTCAGAAGCGGCAATACCGCTTCGGGCGGCCGGCCGATGGCGGCACGCTTGCCGGCGACCACGATCGGCCGCTGCAACAGGACCGGATGCCGGGCGATCGCCTTGGCGATATCGGCCTTGCCGAGTTCGGCTTTTTTCTTGCCGAGCGTCTTGAACTCCGGTTCGCCATCCCGAATCAGGTCCTTCGCATCGCCGCCCAAAAGGTCGATCAGTTTTTCGACTTCGGTCTTGCTCGGCGGCTGCTTGAGATACTCGCGGATCGTCGGGGTTATTCCCTTGCCGCGCAGAAGCTCGAGGGTCTGCCGCGATTTGCTGCAGCGCGGGTTGTGCCAAATCGTGATGGTCATCGAAACTCTATCCTCCCCACCCAAGGGCTATCGCGTCTTCGTCGTCTCGACCAAGGCCCGAAGGGCCGCGTGGAGAGACGATGAAAATAGACGCGTGCGATAGCTTTGCTCACCGCCTGAGGTAAGCAAGACCATCAGTCTTCGTCCAGTGCATCGGGGCTGGGCGCATCGATCACCTTTTTGGCAACGTCGTAGGCGAAGCCGGCGCGGGCCATCGTCGCCAGGTCGTGCGCCCGGTTGTCCTTGCGGTCCTCG
>DATHNU010000510.1:0-10811 GCA_035485695.1 Reyranella sp.
CGATCAGCTTGAGGTTGGGAAAGGACGCGAGCAGGCCGGGTGCCGGCTTCCAGGCAAGCGCCACTTCGATGTCGGTCTTGTCGCCCAGCGAATCGAGTCGGCGAAAATCGAGCGGACCGAGACCGGCCTCCAGAACCTTCTTCCAGAGCACGCCGTCAGTATCGCGGCTGATGTAAGCAATGGCCTGCGCCATGAAATCCCCGTTACCTTCTAATGGATGGATCAATGTTGGGGGCGTGCGACTCCAGTCGCGCGTCATGCGTTGGAGCCAGCAAAGATCGCGCCACTGGCGCGGAGGCCACTCCGCGCGGAGTGGCGCACCCCCAGCAAGGACACTCGACTCGCCTCACGTCGCGACGACGCTCCGGTCCGCGCCGATCGCCTCGAGATTGAAGGCCGCGGCGATCAGCGCCTGCGTATAGGGCGTCTGCGGCTGGTCAAAAACCTGCCTGGCCGAGCCGCGCTCGACGACCTTGCCATGGCGCAGCACGACGACCTCGTCGGCCAGCGCGCGCACGACCTTCAAATCGTGGCTGATGAACAGATAGGCGAGCTTGTGGCGGATCTGCAGGTCGCGCAGCAGATCGACGATCTGCGCCTGCACGCTCATGTCGAGCGCCGAGGTCGGCTCGTCGAGCACGATGAAACGCGGTTTCAGCACCAGGGCGCGGGCGATGGCGATGCGTTGGCGCTGGCCGCCGGAGAATTCGTGCGGGTAGCGTTCGCGCGCCGACGGCTCGAGGCCCACCTCGTGCAGCGCCTCGTCGATCATGCGGCTGCGCTTGGCCTCGCTGCCGATGCGATGGACCTGCAGTCCTTCGCCCACGATCTCGCCCACGGACATGCGCGGGCTGAGCGAGCTGAACGGATCCTGGAAGACGATCTGCATCTGCCGCCGCAGCGGCCGGAGCTCGCGCTGGCTGAGTTTCTGCAGGTCGTGGGTGTCGAATTTGATGCCGCCCTGGCTGCTCTCGAGCCGCAGCAAGGCGAGGCCCAGCGTCGTCTTGCCGGAGCCCGATTCGCCCACCAGGCCGATTGTGTGACCTTCGCGCAGGGCGAGGCTCACGCCGTCGACGGCTTTCACGTAACCGACCGTGCGGCGCAGGAGGCCGCGCTTGATGGGAAAGTGCACCTTGATGTCGTCGAGCCGCAGGATTTCCGGCGCCGCCGGATCGGCCGGCGCCGGGCGGCCCTTGGGCTCGGCCGACAGCAGGTGCTGGGTGTAGGAATGCTGCGGATGGTCGAACACCTGGTCGACGGGACCCTGCTCGACGATGCGGCCCTGGGTCATCACGCAGACCCGGTCGGCCATTTTTCGCACGATGCCGAGGTCGTGGGTGATGAACAGCAGCGCCATGCCGTAGCGTGCCTGCAGCGTCTTCAGGAGCTTCAGGATCTGCGCCTGGATGGTGACGTCGAGCGCCGTCGTCGGCTCGTCGGCGATCAAGAGGTCGGGCTCGTTGGCCAGCGCCATGGCGATCATCACGCGCTGGCGCTGGCCGCCCGAGAGCTGATGCGGATAGGCGTCGAGCCGCGTCGCCGCCTCGGGAATGCCGACCTGCTCCAATAGCTCGAGCGTGCGCTTGCGCGCGGCCTCGCGCGCCAGGCCCTTGTGCAGGATCAGCACCTCGTTGACCTGCCGCTCGATCGTGTGCAGCGGATTGAGCGAGGTCATCGGCTCCTGGAAGATCATCGACACGCGATTGCCGCGCACCGCCAGGAGCTCGCGCGCCGGCGCGCCGACCAGTTCGCGGCCCTGGAATTTTATGCTGCCGGTGGGATGCGAGGCCATCGGATAGGGCAGGAGCTGCAGGATCGAGAGCGCGGTCACCGACTTGCCGGAACCCGATTCGCCCACCAGGGCCAGGGTCTCGCCACGACCGACCTCGAAGCTGATGTTGCGCACGGCGCGCACGGCCTTGTCGCCGGTGCCAAATGTCACCGACAGGTCGCGGACCTCGAGCAGCGGCCCGGCGCGTTGGGCCTCGCTCATGCCAGCACCTTGCGCGGATCGAAGGCATCGCGGACCGCTTCGCCGATGAACACCAGAAGCGACATCATCAGCGCCAGGACGGCGAAACCGGTGAAAGCGAGCCACGGCGCGGTGAGGTTGTTCTTGCCCTGCAGCAGGAGCTCGCCGAGCGACGGCGAGCCCGGCGGCAGGCCGAACCCCAGGAAATCGAGCGCCGTCAGGGTCGTGACCGAACCGGCCAGGATGAACGGCAGATAGGTGAGGCTCGCTGTCATGGCGTTGGGAAGGATGTGCCGGAACATGATGCGCACGTCCAGCATGCCCATGGCCCGCGCCGCCCGCACATAGTCGAAATTGCGCCCGCGCAGGAACTCGGCGCGCACCAGGCCGACCAGACCCATCCAGCCGAACAGCAGCATGATGCCGAGCAGCGACCAGAAACCCGGTTCGATGAAACTCGCCATGATGATCAGCAGGTAGAGGACGGGCATGCTCGACCAGATTTCCAGGAAGCGCTGGAAAAGCAGGTCCGTCAGACCCCCGAAATAGCCCTGCACGGCGCCGGCGATGATGCCGAGCAACGAGCCCAGGATGGTCAGCAGGAAGCCGAACAGCACCGAGATGCGGAAGCTGTAGACCAGACGGCCCAGCACGTCGCGCGCCTGGTCATCGGTGCCGAGCAGATGGCGCCAGCTGGGCGGCGAGGGCGCCGGCTGGCCGAGGTCCTTCGCCATGGTATCGTAGCTGTAGGGGATCGCCGGCCACAGCATCCAGCCCTTGGCGTCGATCAGCTTGGCGACCTCGGGGTCCTTGTAGTCGGCCTGGGTGGTGAACTCGCCGCCGAAGGTGGTCTCGGGGTAGGATTTGAATATCGGAAAATAGAAGGCGCCGTCGTAGCGCACCAGGATCGGCTGGTCATTGGCGATCAGCTCGGCGAACAGGCTGACGAAAAACAGCACGGCGAAGACCATGAGCGACCAGGTGCCGCGCCGGTTGGCGAAGAATCTCTGGAAGCGGCGCCGCGTGATGGGCGAGAGCCGCATCAAGCGCCCCGCGCCTCGAAGTCGATCCGCGGATCGACCAGCATGTACATCAGGTCGCCGATCAGCCCTACCAGCAGGCCGAGCAGTCCCAACGTCCACAACGTGCCGAACATCACCGGGTAATCGCGCCCGAGCGCGGCCTCGAAGCCCAGCAGCCCCATGCCGTCGAGCGAGAAGATGACCTCGATCAGAAGCGATCCGCTGAACAGCACGCCGATGAAGGCGGCCGGGAAGCCGGCGATGACGATCAGCATGGCGTTGCGAAAGACATGGCCATAGAGCACACGCCATTCCACGAGGCCCTTGGCCCGGGCGGTCAGCACATACTGCTTGCCGATCTCCTCGAGGAAGGAGTTCTTGGTCAGCATGGTGAGCGTGGCGAAGCCGCCGATCACCATGGCCGTGATCGGCAGGACCATGTGCCAGGCGTAGTCGGCGATCAGGGCGCCCCACGACAGGCTTCGCCAGTCGTCGGAGACGATGCCGCGCAGGGGAAAGATCTTCCAGAAGCTGCCGCCGGCGAACAGCACGACCAGCAAGAGCGCGAACAGGAAGCCCGGAATGGCGTTGCCGATGATGACGACCGACGACGAGGCGACGTCGAACCGCGAGCCGTCGCGCACCGCCTTGGCGATGCCGAGCGGGATCGAGATCAGGTAGACCAGGAGCGTGGTCCACAGCCCGAGCGAGATCGACACCGGCATCTTGGAGATCACCAGGTCAGCCACGCGGGCGTTGCGGAAGAAGCTCTCGCCGAGATCGAACACGAGATAGCCGCGCATCATCTGGAAGAAGCGCTCGCCGATCGGCTTGTCGAAGCCGTACTGCTTGCGAATCCGCTCGATCAGCTCCGGCGGCAGGCCGCGCCCGCCGCGCGACATGTTGTTGGATTGCTCGCCGCCCGACGACGCCTGTGGGGCGGGCGCTGTCGTCTCGCCGCCGCTGGTGAACCGGCTGGTGACGTCGCCGCGTCCCTGGAGCTGGGAGATCGCCTGCTCGACCGGACCGCCGGGCGCCGCCTGGATGACGAAGAAGTTGATCACCATGATGCCGAGCAAGGTCGGGATCATGAACAGCAGGCGTCGCAGGATGTAGGCGCGCATCGTCAGGCTGTCGCGTCTGCCATCACCACCGCCGCCGCCTCATTGCTTGCCGCCGGTCAGGCTGCGCAGCGCCTTCTCCTTTTCGGCATCGATCCACCACGGCGAAAGTCCGCGCGGCTGGTATTTGGCGAGTTTCTCGGGACGGCCGAACTTGTTCCAGTAGGCGATCCAGAACTCGGTCGAATAGTATTGCGGCACCACGTAATGATGCCACAGCAGGACGCGATCGAGCGCCCGCGTGCGCATGATCAGGCTCTTGCGGTCAGGCGCGGAGATCACCAGCTCGATCAGCTTGTCGATCGCCGGGTCGGAGATACCGCCGGTGTTGCGGCTGCCCTTGGTGCGAGCGGCCTCGGAGCCCCAGAACTCGCGCTGCTCGTTGCCGGGCGAGAGCGACTGGGCGAACAGCTCGATCGTCAGGTCGAAGTCGAAGTCGTCCATGCGCTTCTGGTACTGCGCCGGATCGACGGTGCGCACGCGCACCTCGATGCCGACCTTCTCGGCCCATTGCTTGAAGGGCAGGGCAAAGCGCTCCATCCGCGGCTCGCCCAGCAACATTTCAAAGCTGAACGGCTGGCCCGTCGCCTTGCTGGTCATCTTGCCGTCCTTGATCTCCCAGCCGGCGTCCTTGAGGAGCGCGATGGCGCGGCGTGCACCTTCGCGGTTGTTGCCGCTGCCGTCGGTCACCGGCAGCTTGAATTCCTGGGTGAAGACCTCCTCGGGGATCTGGCCGCGCAGCGGCTCGAGGACTTCCAGCTCCTCCTTCGACGGCAGGCCGGTTGCCGCCAGCTCGGAATTGAAGAAGTAGCTGTTGATGCGGGTCAGCAGCCCGTACGACAGGGTCTTGTTGAACCATTCGAAATCGACCAGGTGGACGAAGGCCTCGCGCACGCGTCGGTCCTTGAACAGCTCGCGCCGCAGGTTGAAGCCCAGGCACTGCATCGGCAGCGTGCTCTCGTGCTTCAGCGTGGCGCGCTGGATGGCACCCGACTTGACGGCGGGAATGTCGTAGGCGACCGCCCAGTTCCGCGAGGTGTATTCCTCGCGATAGTCGACTTCGCCCGCCTTGAAGGCTTCGAAGGCTACGGTCTCGTCGCGATAGTAGTCGTAGCGGATGGTGTCGAAGTTGTTGCGGCCGCGGTTCATCCACAAGTCGTTGGCCCAGGCGTCCTCGAGCCGCTTGATCGTGATGAAACGGCCGGGCTCGAAGGAATCGACCTTGTAGGCGCCGCTGCCCAGCGGGATCTCGAGCGATGTCTTCTCGAAATCGCGGGTCGCCCACCAATGCTTGGGAAGGACCGAGAGCTGGCCGATGATCTGCGGAAGCTCGTTGTTCTCGCCACCGCGGAAGGTGAACTTCACGACCCGCTCGTCGAGCTTCTCCGCCTTGGCGACGTCCTGCCAGTAGGCGGCGTATTGTGGCGCGCCCTTCGACTTCAGGATGTCGAACGAGAAGACCACGTCGTCGGCCGTGATCGGCTTGCCGTCGTGCCAGCGCGCCTGCGGGCGCAGGGTGAAGACCGCCCACGACCGGTCCTTGGGATATTCGATGGTCTCGGCGACCAGGCCGTAGGAGGTGGCGGCCTCGTCGTTGGTCGAGAACATGAGGCTTTCGTAGATCTGGCCGACGGCGCCGGCCGGGGTGCCCTTGAGGATGAAGGGGTTGAGCGAATCGAATGTGCCGCGGCCGGCCAGGCGCACCAGCCCGCCCTTGGGAGCGGCAGGATTGACGTATTCGAGGTTCTTGGCCTCGGCCGGATATTTGAGGTCGCCGTGGGTCGCGAAGCCGTGGCTGACGACGGTGCCGGACGCCGTCTGGGCCCGCAGGATGGTCGGCGCGCAGACCCAAAGAGCCGCTCCACCTGCCAGCACATTGCGCCGTTTGATCCTCATGACACGCGCGCTCCCGAGCCTGATTGCACACGCTATATAGCGTGCCTGAGTTGGGCCGCACTATGGCCGCCGGGTTACTTCCCTGTCGGCTTTTGTTGGGCAGGTGGTGGGACGCTTCTCGCCAGCACGGGCAGGTCGAGCCGTTTACCGGCCGAGGCATGCTGAATGGCGAGGCCCCGGCGGGGCCCAGCCTGTAGGCGTACCCGCGCGGCAAGGGCCGCCCTGCGGATTTGACTTCGCGATGGCCGAGCCCCAACTTTGGTCGATGGCCGACTCGCACCTCTTCGCGCCTGACTACGATGCGCCGATCGACTACATGCGCCGCACGCGCGAGTACTATCTCGCGCTGGGTTACGACAATCCCTATCGCTGGGCCCACTATGTCGATGCGCCATTCCAGCCGCTGCAGAAGAAGCTGAAGGACAGCACGCTGGCGCTGATCACGACGGCGGCGCTCTACCAGCCCGACAACGGCGACCAGGGGCCGGGCGCCGCCTACAACGCCGCCGCCAAGTTCTATACGGTCTACTCCGGCGACAGCGCGACTGATCACGACACGCGCATCTCCCACATCGGCTACGACCGCAAGCACACCACGGCCAAGGACAGCAACACCTGGTTCCCGCTGCCGCTGATGCGCGAATTTGCTTCGCAGGGACGCTTCAAGCTGGCGAAGCGCTTCCACGGCGCGCCGACCAACCGCAGCCAGCGCGTGACCCTGGAGACCGATGCGCCGGAAATCCTGGCGCGCTGCCGGCAGGACCAGGTCGACGCGGCGCTGCTGGTGCCTACTTGACCCGTCTGCCACCAGACCGTGAGTCTGGTCGCCCGATATCTCGAACGGAACGGCATCCCCACGATCGTCATGGGCGCGGCCAAGGATATCGTCGAGCATGCCGGCGTGCCGCGCTTTCTGTTCAGCGATTTTCCGCTGGGCAATTCCTGCGGCAAGCCGCACGAGCCCGACACGCAGCGCTTCACCCTCGACCTGGCGCTGAAGGTGCTGGAGAGCGCGGTCGGCCCGCGCACCACGGTGCAGTCGCCGCTGCGCTGGACCGAGGATGGCGACTGGAAGAACGACTACAACAACATCGAGCGCATGCCGCCCGAAGAACTGGCCAAGCGCCGCGCCGAGTTCGACAAGGTGAAGCAGGTCGCGCGCAGCCAGCGCGAGAAATCGGGCGTCGCCTAAATTGTCATCCTGAGCGAAGCGAAGGATCTCATGCCCGCAGCAAGCGGCGATGAGATCCTTCGCTACCCTCAGGACGACACAATGAGATCCAGAATCCTCCCATGAGCAAACCCTTCACCGGCGTAAAGATCCTCGATTTCACGCGCGTGCTGGCGGGGCCTTACGGCTCCTATCAGCTGGCGCTGCTGGGCGCCGACGTCATCAAGGTCGAATCGCGCGACGGCGACGACATGCGATTCGGCAACCGCGCCAACGACTGGGAGAAGCGCGGGCTGGCCGCGCCCTGGGTGGCGGTGAATGCCGGCAAGCGCTCGATCACCCTCGACCTCAAGAAGCCCAGGGCGCTGGAGGTCATCAAGCGCCTGGTCGCCAAGGCCGACGTGGTGATGGAGAATTTCAGGCCGGGCGTCATGGACAAGCTCGGCATCGGCTATGAGACGCTGAAGGCCATCAATCCGCGCCTGATCTACTGCGCCGTGTCGGGCTTCGGCCAGGTCGGTCCGCAGCGCGCCACGGCGGCCTTCGACGGCATGATCCAGGCGATGTCGGGCCTGATGTCGATCACCGGCTTCGAGGCGAATGGCCCGACCCGCGTGGGCTTCGCCGGCGCCGACGTGATGTCGGGCGCGACGGCTGCGTTCGGCGTCGCCTCGGCGCTCTACCAGCGCACGCATACCGGCAAGGGCCAGCTCGTCGACGTCGCCATGATCGACGCAGTGATGGGCTATCTCGCGCAGCAATTCACCGAGCACCTGATGACCGGGCGCGTGCACGGCCAGGCGGCGAACCTCTCGGTCACCCGCAAGCCGACCGGAAACCTGTTCAAGACCAAGGACGGCTGGATGGTGCTGGCGGTCATGACCGACCCGCAATTCCAGCGCCTGATGAAGGTGCTGGGCCGCGCCGAGGCGCTGGCCGATCCGCGGTTCGTCGACTGGCCGACCCGCATCGAAAACAACCTCGCCCTGCACGCGATCGTCGAAGAGGCGATGAAGCAGGAAACATCCGCGACCTGGGTCGACCGCTTCGCCAAGAATGACGTGCCGGCCGGTCAGGTGCTGAGCATCCCCGAGACCGTGCAACTCGACCTCTTCCAGCACCGCACCGTGTTGCAGACCGTCGAAACCGAGCACGGCCCGATCAAGGTCGTGGGCTCGGGCTTCCGGCTGGAGCATGGCGGCGGCTCGGTCGAGCGGCCGCCGGCCAAACTTGGCGAGCATACCGACGAGGTCCTGCGCGAGGCGGGCTATGCCGAGGCCGACATCGCCGAAATGCGCCAACAGGCCGTGGTCTAAACCGGGTTTTACAGCCGGCTGAATCCCGCTAGACTGGCTTCGTCCAAGGGGGGTCCCGACAAGGGACTGAGATACCGACGGCCTATCCGGGCAGCGCGGTGACCCTTTGAACCTGATCCGGGTCATGCCGGCGAAGGGACTGGATGCCTCCTTTGCACGACAAACCGGGTCTCCGTACGCAAACCAGCCACGGGAGATCCTCGTCATGGACAATATCGTTTCCTCACCGTCGCCCAAGGTGACGACCGGCCCGCTGCCGTCCTCGCAGAAGGTCTATGTCACGCCCGATGCGGCGCCCGACCTCAGCGTTCCCCTGCGCGAGATCGAACTCAGCTCGCCCGTCGAACCGCGCGTGCGGGTCTACGACA
Source organism: Reyranella sp. (assembly GCA_035485695.1). GTDB lineage: Bacteria > Pseudomonadota > Alphaproteobacteria > Reyranellales > Reyranellaceae > Reyranella. The sequence goes on from DATHNU010000510.1 coordinate 8,867, forward strand.
CAACCGGTCCCTACACCGATTCCTCGGTCGAGATCGATGTCAGCAAGGGCCTGGCGCGCACGCGCCGGGCTTGGGTGCTGCAGCGCGGCGGCGTCGAGGAATATGACGGCCGTCCGATCGCGCCCATCGACAACGGCAATGTGAAGACGACGGCCCTGCTGCCGTTCCCCAACACGCCGCGGCCGCTGAGCGGGATTTCCGGCAAGCCGATCACGCAATACGAATGGGCGCGCGCCGGCGTCATCACCAAGGAGATGATTTACGTCGCCGAGCGCGAGAATCTCGGCCGCAAGTTCGCCCTCGACTTCGCCAAGGAGCGGCTGGCCGACGGCGAGAGCTTTGGCGCCGCGTTGCCGGAGCTCATCACGCCGGAATTCGTGCGCCAGGAAGTGGCGATGGGCCGTGCCATCATCCCGGCCAACATCAACCACGGCGAGCTGGAGCCGATGGCGATCGGCCGCAATTTCCTGGTGAAGATCAATGCCAACATCGGCAACTCGGCGGTTTCCTCCTCCATGGAGGAAGAAGTCGAGAAGATGGTGTGGGCGATCCGCTGGGGCGCCGACACCGTCATGGACCTCTCGACCGGCCGCAACATCCATGACACGCGCGAATGGATCGTGCGCAATTCGCCGGTACCGATCGGCACCGTGCCGATCTACCAGGCGCTGGAAAAGGTGGGCGGCGATCCGACCAAGCTCAACTGGGAGGTCTATCGCGACACCTTGATCGAGCAGTGCGAGCAGGGCGTCGACTACTTCACCATCCATGCCGGCGTGCGGCTGGCGCATGTGCCGCTGACGGCCAGCCGGGTCACCGGCATCGTGAGCCGTGGCGGCTCGATGATGGCGCAGTGGTGCCTGACCGAGCATCGCGAAAGCTTCCTCTACGAGCGCTTCGGCGACATTTGCGACATCATGCGCAAGTACGACGTCTCGTTCTCCCTGGGCGACGGTCTGCGGCCCGGCTGCAATGCCGACGCCAACGACGCAGCGCAATTCGCCGAGCTCGAGACGCTGGGCGAGCTGACGAAGATCGCCTGGGACAAAGGCTGCCAGGTCATGATCGAGGGCCCGGGCCATGTGCCCATGCACAAGATCAAGGCCAACATGGACAAGCAGCTGCGCGAATGCGGCGAGGCGCCGTTCTATACGTTGGGGCCGCTCGTCACCGACATCGCGCCGGGCTACGACCACATCACCTCGGGCATCGGCGCCGCCATGATCGGCTGGTTCGGCACGGCAATGCTCTGCTACGTCACGCCCAAGGAGCATCTCGGTCTTCCGGATCGCGACGACGTCAAGGTGGGGGTGATCACCTACAAGATCGCGGCCCACGCCGCCGACCTCGCCAAGGGCCATCCCGCGGCGCGGCTGCGCGACGATGCGCTCAGCAAGGCGCGCTTCGACTTCCGCTGGCGCGACCAGTTCAACCTGTCGCTCGATCCGGCGACGGCGGAAAAATTCCACGACGAGACGATGCCCAAGGAGGCGCACAAGACGGCGCATTTCTGCTCGATGTGCGGGCCGAAATTCTGCTCCATGCGCATCACCCAGGATATCCGCGAATACGCCAAGAAGGGCAAGGACGAGATGAGCGAGAAGTTCCGCGCCGGCGGCAGCCAGCTCTACGTGGCGGACAAGGCGGCCGACTGACGTTCAAAAAAGGACGGCGGGCGCCTCGCCTGCGGTCCGAACATGAGGGCACGCGGCATTACCGCCGCGCGCCTTTCCATGTCAGCTCGTAGTTCAGGATCAGGCGATATTCGGTGATCGCCGTCATGGTGTTGGTCTCGAACTGGTCGACGAACGCGGCGCGGGCGCGCAGGTTGAGTGGCTTCAGCCAGTCGGGCGCCGACTTCGACGCAACTTGGTAGATCAGGTCGAAGTCGTACTCATTGATACGGCTGAGTGGCGCGCCGTTGGCCGGATTGATGGCGTTGTCG
>DATHNU010000511.1:0-3768 GCA_035485695.1 Reyranella sp.
CCGGATATGTGCGGAGTCATGATCACGTTGCCGAGCTCGCCAAAGGGCTGCGTGGCCGGCGGCGTCGGCCCGGCCACGGTGGGATAGCGGTACCAGACATCGAGCGCCGCGCCGGCGAGCTTGCCCGATGCAAGCGCGCCGTAAAGCGCGCCCTCGTCGAAGATCTCGGCGCGCGCCACATTGACCAGGAAAGCGGTCGGCTTCATCGACTGCAGGCGACGTTCGTCGATCAGGTTGCGAGTCTCGGAGGAGAGCGACAACGTGACGGCAAGATAGTCGGCGCGCCGCAGCACCTCATCCAGGCGCTCAGGGCCGCCCACGAACGACACGCCAGGCGGCGTTTCCGATTGAGCCTGTCGGCGGATGGCACAGACCTGCATGTCGAAGGCGGCGGCGCGGCGGGCAAGCGCTTGCCCGATGTGACCGAATCCCAGGATGCCCAACGTCTTGCCCGCCAGTTCCGGCCAGAGCGGCGGTGCGGGCGTACCGACGGCCCACTGACTTTCCCACTCGCCGCGACGCATCCTGGCGTCGAGGCGACCGAACGAGCGGGTGAGGGCGATCATGGCGCCGATGATGTATTCGGCAATGCCGGCCTCGTGACCGTAGGCATTGGCGAGATGCGTGCCCGGCCCGAGCGCGCCGCGATCGATGCGATCGAGGCCCGCGCCCGGCACCTGCACCAGGCGAAGCCGCGGTGCGGCCGCGGCCATGCGGCCCGAGAAACCCATCGAGACCAGCACGTCGACATGGGCCAGCCGCGGGACGATGCCGGCCTCGTCATCGACCACCACCTCGCACGGCAGCGAGAGTCGGGCCCGGACGGGCTCCGCCATCTGGGCGGCGAACGCTCCGGCAAAGGCCACCTTCATCACGCGACTCCGCTCTCTCGACCCGCCGGCCGCCCAAAGCGCCGCGCGTCGCGACCGGACTATCGCGGCGCCGCTGTCGTCCAGCAACTACTTGCCGGGTAGTCGGGAAGGATCGGTCAGCGCCGTGCGTCGGCCCTGACCGATCGATCGGGTCCGTGTCCTACGACAGCGCCCCGCAGGCGCGCTGGATGCGGCGGCCAGCCTCTTCGAGAAGGTCGGTCGCCGTCGCGTAGGAGATGCGGAAGGCCGGGCCCTGGCCGAAGGCCGACCCCTGCACGACCGAGAGGCCCTCCGATTCAAGAAGGTAGTTCACGAAGTCGGTGTCGTTCCCGATCGTCTTGCCGCCGGGCGTCTTCTTGCCGATCGCGCCGGCGCACGACGGGTAGACATAGAACGCCCCTTCCGGCCGTGGGCATTTCAGCCCCTTGGACTGGTTCAGCATCGACACGATGAGGTCGCGGCGCTGCTTGAAGATGGCGACGTTCTTCGGGATGAAGTCGGTCGGGCCGTTCAGGGCGGCAACCGAGGCCGCCTGGCTGATCGAGCTGGCGTTCGACGTGCTCTGCGACTGCACGGTGATCATGGAATCGATCAGCTTCTGCGGACCGGCGGCGTAGCCGATTCGCCAGCCCGTCATGTTGTAGGCCTTCGACACGCCGTTCATGGTGAGCGTGCGGTCGTAGAGCCGGGGCTCGACTTGCGCCGGCGTGGTGAACACGAAGTCGTCGTAGACCAGCTTCTCGTACATGTCGTCGGTCAGCACATGGACCTGCGGATGACGCAGCAGCACGTCGCACAGCGCGCGGAGGTCGGCGCGCGTGTAGGCGGCGCCGGTCGGGTTGCTGGGCGAGTTCAGGATGATCCACTTGGTCTTGGGCGTGATGGCGCGCTCGAGGTCCTCGGGCTGCAGCTTGAAGCCCTTGGCTTCGGGGCAGTCGACGATCACCGGCGTGCCGTCGCCGAACATCACCATCTCCGGATACGATACCCAGTAGGGCGCGGGAATGATCACCTCGTCGCCGGGGTTCAGCGTCGCCAGCATGGCGTTGAAGATGATCTGCTTGCCGCCCGACGTGACGACGGTCTGCGACGGCTTGTAGTCGAGGCCATGGTCGCGCTTCATCTTGGCGCAGATCGCCTGGCGCAGCGCCGGCGTGCCGGGCACCGCGGTGTACTTGGTGTCGTTGGCGTGGATCGCCTTGATGGCCGCTTCCTTGATGTGGTCGGGCGTCGGGAAATCGGGTTCGCCGGCGGCCAGGCCGATCACGTCCTTGCCGGCCGCTTTCATCTCCAGGAACTTGCCTTGGGCGGCATTGGTCGGAGACGGCTTGATGCGGCTGAGACGATCGGCAATGAAAGCCATGACGCGTACTTCCTTTCAGGCCTCGACGAGGCGCGCGAAAGTACTTGTGGAGCGCTGTTTTCGCAAGGCAACGCGATGTCGCTGTGCTGCCGCAAGGACTATTTCTCGTAGGTTCGCGCCGTATCCGCCCTAAGCCTCCTGACCCTTATTGCTGGGAGCGCCCCACTTCTGTGGTGCACCGTGCTCATAGGGAGCGCGGACCTCCAGGTCCGCTCAGGATCATGAGGCGGACCTGGAGGTCCGCGCTCCGCATGAACACGAGAAGAGGCGCCATGGAGTGGCGCGCTCCCTTCGACGATCAGCCGACCAGCGTCACCTCGGCATCGACGCTCATCTTGGCGTCGCCGAAGCCGACGCGCCGACCGCTGACCGGGGCGGCGTCACGGTAGTCGAGGCCGATCGCCACCCGCAGGCTGTCGCCGCGCGGGCTGATGTTGTTGGCCGGATCGAAGCCCACCCATTCGAGGCCGGGCACCCAGGCTTCCGCCCAGGAATGGCTGGTGCGGCCGACATGCAGCTCGGGATCGTCGTTGCGCAGGTAGCCGCTGACATAGCGCGCCGGCACGCCGAGCCGGCGACAGCAGGCGATGAAGACGTGCGCATCGTCCTGGGCCACGCCGGCGCCGCGCGCCAGCGCCTCGAGCGCCGTGGTCTCGACCGTGGAGACGCCGGTCTTGTAGGCGACCCTTTCGCCGACGCGCTTCATGACCTCGTGCAGAACGGCGACACGCTCGCGCGCATCGGCGGCCCTCTCGGCAAGGCCCTCGATCAACGGATCGAAGCTCGCGTCGTGGCGGGTGAGGCCCGAGTTGCGCAGCCAGAACGGCGCGGGGAGTGTCGGCACCTCGGCGTAGCGCAGCCATTGTTCGGAGCCGCTGTATTCGTAGAGGCCGTGCACGACGATCTCGACATGGTCGTGCTGCTGCGCCACCGAGAAGGTCGTGACCTGGTTGCCATGGCCGTCGAGCCATTCGGAGCGCTTGCCCGGCCCGTCGATGCGCCACGAGACGATGCGCTGGCCGGAGGCCGGCTTGGGCGTGAGGCGCACGTCATGGATCGAATGGCCGGAGGGCTGGTCGAAGTCGAAGCGCGTGGCGTGGTGGACGGAAAGGCGCATGGGTGCTCGCTCAATCCAGCAGGAACTGGCGGCCGATTTCCTCGGACAAGGTGGCGATGTCTCCGCGCACGCCGCCCAGGAATTTCCCCAGACCCATGTCGAACACCTGGTCGATGCGCGCGTAGCGCAGCCTGGCGTGCAGCTCGCCGGACAGCCGATCGGCCTCGCCGCGCGTGCCGTAGGCTTCGGCCAGCTCCTGCATGTTGAGATCGGCCATCCATAGGCAATGATGCACCGAACGCGGCACGTCGCGGCGCAGCATCATCAGCTCGGCGACCTTGATGGGATCGAGCGCGCTGCGATAGATGCGCCGGTAGGTGCGGACCGCGCCGATGCAGGCCAGCACCTCCGACCAGGCGAAGTAGTCGGGACTGTCGGCATTCGGGTCGCCGTCCGGCCGCAGCAGGTGGAACTTC
>DATHNU010000512.1:0-2096 GCA_035485695.1 Reyranella sp.
ATCGACGCGCGGCGTGCGGATGCCCATGGCCGAGGCCATCGGGCGGTTCTGCGTGACGGCGCGCATGTAGAGGCCGAGCGGCGTCTTGCGCAGCAGCAGGATCAGGGCCGCGAACACCGCGAGCGCGAACACGACGATCCATAGCCGCCCGTAGGTGATGTTGAGCTGGCCCAACTGGAAAGTGCCCGACATCCAGGACGGCGAGCCGACCTCGCGATTGGACGGGCCGAAGATCGAGCGCACCGCCTGCTGCAGCACCAGCGACAGGCCCCAGGTGGCCAGCAGGGTGTCGAGCGGCCGGCCGTAGAGGAAACGGATGATGGTGCGCTCGATCAGGATGCCGACGCCACCCGAGACCAGGAAGGCCAGCGGCAGCGCGATCAGCAGGGAGGTCTCGAACAGGTGAGGCGCGGAGGTGCGGATGATCTCCTGCACGACGAAGGTCGTATAGGCGCCCAGCATCACCATCTCGCCATGCGCCATGTTGATCACGCCCATGGTGCCGAAGGTGATGGCAAGCCCGATCGCCGCCAGCAGCAGAACGGAGCCCAGCGAAATGCCGTACCAGACATTCTGCGCCACTTCCCAGGCGGCAATCGTCTGGCGAATCGACTCGGCCCCGGCGGTCGCGGCGTCCTTGACCTCGCCCTCCGACGACGCCGCCGTCGCCTGCAGCACGGCCAGGGCGTCGCGGTCGCCGCGCTCGCGCACCAGCGCGATGGCCTCGACCTTCTGCGCCGCCGGCGCATCGGAGGCGAGCACGCTGGCGGCGCGCGCCTCGCTCATCGAGCGCTTGATGCGCGCGTCCTTTTCGACGGCCAGCGCAGCATCGAGGGCGGCCAGCGAAGAGGCGTCGCGGCGCTTGAACAGGGCTTCGGCGGCGCCCCGACGCACGGCGGGATCGGGGCTCATCAGGGTGAGCGAACCGACGGCTGCCTCGATGATGCCGCGCAGCCGGTTGTTGACCCGGACGCGCTCGAGCTCGGCTTCGGTGCCGGTGCCTGCGGGCTTGCCGGAGATCGCCTCGGTGAGCGCGAGCTGGTTGCCGTCCGGCTTGCCGATCAGCACGAGGCTGTCGGACTGGCGGACATAGAGCTGGCCAGCGGCCAGCGCCTCCAGAATGGGGGCGGCACGGGCGTCGCCCGACGTCGCCAGCGCGCCCACCGCGGTCTCGCGATCGCCGAAGCTGCCGGTCGTGAGGCTGCCGACCAGGGCCGGCAGATCGGCCGCCATGGCGGCGCCCGCGATCAACAGCGAGGCCAGCGCCGACAGCAGCGCCGCCGGCAGACGCAGGAAAAGCATGGCTGAGAATTAACCCGGAGATGAGAACGGGGCGACTCGAAAGTCGCCCCGCCCCTGTGAGTTGGTGACGCTGAAGCCTACTTGCCCTTGCCGCCGCACTTGCCGGTGACGACATTGAAGTTGCCGCAGTTCATCGGCTTGCGCCAATCGGCAATCAGGTCCTTGGAGTCCGGCAGGTAGGGCGACCACTCGTTGGCGACCAGCAGGCCGGAGGTCTGCCACACCGTGTCGAACTGGCCGTTGCCCTGGATCTCGCCGATCAGGACGGGCTTGGTGATGTGGTGGTTGGCCATCATCGCCGAGTAGCCGCCGGTCAGGTTCGGCACCGAGACTCCGACGATGGCGTCGATCACCGCATCCGGATCGGTCGTGCCGGCCTTCTTGACCGCCTCGATCCACATGTTGAAGCCGATCACGTGCGCTTCCATCGGATCGTTGGTCACGCGCTTCGGGTTCTTGGTGAAGGTCTGCCAGGTCTTGATGAAGGCCTCGTTGGCCGGGTTCTTGACCGACTGGAAGTAGTTCCAGGCGGCGAGATGGCCGACCAGCGGCTTGGTGTCGATGCCGGCCAGCTCTTCTTCGCCGACCGAGAACGCCACCACCGGAATGTCCTTGGCCTTGATGCCCTGGTTGCCGAGCTCCTTGTAGAACGGAACGTTGGCGTCGCCGTTGATGGTCGACACGACGGCAGTCTTCTTTCCGGCCGAGCCGAACTTCTTGATCGCCGCGACTTCGGTCTGCCAGTCGGAGAAGCCGAACGGCGTGTAGTTGATCATGATGTCTTCCTTCGCGAC
>DATHNU010000513.1:0-3175 GCA_035485695.1 Reyranella sp.
GGCTTTGCCGAAAATGATAGTATCAATTCTGGTGTTAATCGCATTTTGTGGCGGCTTGGCCTTCGCTCTCGTCGAAGTTTTCGATATCGATCCTTTGACGGCCTATCTTGCCACCAGCCCGGGCGGGGCAGACTCGGTCGCTATTATTGCGGCATCCACCAATGTCGATGTCGGGTTTGTTATGGCGCAGCAGATCGCTCGTTTTATGCTCGTCCTTATCGTTGGTCCGGCTTTGTCCCGCTTCGTTGCGGATCAAATAGCTAGGAATGTTCCAAATATTTCCGACAAAACTCCCTCCTGAGTAAGTTGGTCGCAGAAGATTAATTCAGTCGGGTGCCGGTGTGGATAATCCCGATCAGGGATGGTTGGCTCGCTTACGCGAGACCGATGTGTGCGGCAGCTCCGGCGTCCTGTCCGGGCCAGCTATCACACCGCAGGCGCTCAAGAGGTTTGCCAGGACAGCCCGCAAGCGCATGCGGACCGATGGCGGCGGCTACCGCCGCGATCACCTCCGCGCGCTCGCCCAGCGCGTCGAAGTCGATCAGAAAGAACTGCGCATCATGGGATCGAAAAGCGCACTGCTGCGCATGCTCGTCGCTACTTCAAGCGCAAAAACGGCGGGTTTTGGCGTGCCCAGTTCTGTACCGAAGTGGCGCGGCCGAAGAGATTCGAACTCCTAACCTTCTGATCCGTAGTCAGAGAGGGACATGGTTGGCTGGCGAAGCGTGGCAGCCGAGAAACGCGACAAAGTGCTGATATAGCCCCGCCCTTGAAGACGAGCTCAACCCTCCGCAACAATCTTGCGAACTTAAGTGACGCCATAAGAATCACTTGACGTTCCTGAGCAATGTTGTGGCGTATGGGGGCCGTTCCAACCGAAGGACCGGCCGATGCCCCTCACTGAAATCGACGTCACCAGCGCAAAGCCCATCTACCAGAACTTCTGGACCGAGCGCGATGCCAGGCGGGCGGCCGCACCGCCGCCGCCACCCTGGCCCGCGGTCGATCCCGGCCTTTTAGAGGAGGGCCGTCCCAAGCTGCCCGCCTTTCCGCTAAATGTCTTCCCGGCGCAGTGGCGGGAGTGGGTGAAGGACGCCGCGCAGTGGGCGGGCTCGTCGGAGGATTACATCGCGCAGGCCCTTTTAGCATCCGTCGCCGGCCTGTGCGGCCAGGGCGTGTCGGCGCGCATCACCGAGGCCTGGAGCGAGCCCGTGATCCTGTGGCAGGCGCTGGTCGGCGGGCCGTCGAGCGGCAAGACGCCGGCGCTCGAATGGCTGCGCCGACCGCTCCGCACGGTCGAAAGTGTACTGGGGCGTGAGGGCGGTGGTTCCGTTGTGGTCTCCGATGCGTCGTTGCCGGCGCTGGAGAAGGCCGTGGCCAGGCGCCGGCAGGGCGTGCTGCTGTGGCGCGACGAGCCGACCACTTGGATGGCCGGGCTGGGGCGAAAGAGCCGGCGCGACGAGAGCCGGCGCGGGGCCTTTTTAGACACCTGGGGCGCGATCGGCCCGCCGTGGGGCCGCGGCGACAAGCCCGCCGTCAGCATCGTGGGCTCGCTCGATCCGGAGCGGCTGGACGCGGCGCTTTTAGGCACCGGCGACGGCCTGGCCGCGCGCTTCCTCTATGCCTGGCCTGGCCCCGCGCCGTATCGCTCGCTGCGCACCTTGAAGCCGACGCGCGAGGGCGAGGCGGTGAACGCGCTGCAGCGCATCGCCCGCGCGGTCGGGATACCGGAGAAGCCGCTGGTGCTCTCCTTCGAGGATCGCGCGGTGACGGCGTTCGACGTGAGCCTCGAACGCCTGCACCCCGAGACGGTGCGGGCGGAAGGTCTCATGGCCGGCTGGCTGGGCAAGGGCCGGGGCACGGTGGCGCGGCTGGCCGCGGTGCTGGCGCTGCTCGAATGGACGGTCAACCGGCCGTCCAATGCGCTGCCGCCCACCACCATCACGACGCAGCATTTGTGCGCCGCCTGGGACCTGTGGGAGCGCTACTACCGGCCGCATGCGCAGGCGGTGTTCGACCGCGCCGGGCCGGCGGACGGCGAGCGCCAGGGCAAGCACAAGGCAAAGCAGCACGCGCGGCGGGTGATCGGCTGGATTCGCGCGCGCAAAGCGACGGAGATCTCGCGCGAGGAGGTGCGGCGCGAGGCGCTCAGCCAGCGCGTCAACGCCGCCGGCGCCGACGAGGTGATCCTGGCGCTGGAGCAGGCCGGCGTGTTGCGCGAAGTCGAGGTCGACGAGGAGGACTATCCCGCCCGCGGCCGCCCGGCCCGGCGCTGGCAGGTCAATCCGGCCCTTCGGCCGGGCTCAGGGCAGGCGCTGCTCGCAAAACCCGCTGCGCAAATTGCGGAAAGTCCCGGCCGCCCCAGCGCAGCGGGCGAGGTGTCGTCGTCAGACGACGACGGAGGGGTCGGAAGCCCCGGGTCGAGGCCGTCCGCAGAATCGCTTGCGCAAATTGCGGAAAAGAAAACCTCGCCCGACTCGAAGGAAGAGGAAGAAGAGGGTGAGATAACGCCTCAGGCCGATGCGCCTCGCGCTCCCGCTCCTGTGCCGATGGATTGGCCAAAATGATCAGCGGGATCAGATTCTCTCCTCCTCGCGCAGGGCTATTGCCTATGACTACCTCCGTCGTCTCGACCGAGGCCCGCAGGGCCGAGCGGAGAGACCTTCTCTCACCGATAAGCCGCTTATCGTGTAGAGAAGGTCTCTCCGCTCCGCGCTTCGCGCTCCGGTCGAGACGACGGAGAATTGCCATGTGTGATAGCTCTGCCGCGCAGGGGTCGGGGCGCCGCAGGCGGTGGCTCATGACCCCATCGCCCTCGTATGACGAGGGCGCTTCCCCTTGCCGGAGTCCGGCAAGGGGAAGAACGCTGGGCGCGAATTGCGGAAATTGCTTTTGGGGCTCAGTACCCGACCGTGAACCGCTTCTTCACGTGCTTGGGCTTCTCGATCTCGTCGACGATGGCGATCGCGAAATCCTCGCGGCTGATGCGGCTCTCGCCCTTGGAATTCTCGATCAGCTTATCGAGGCCGCGGCGGAACTTGCCGGTGCGCTGGCCGGCCGGGATCGAGGCCGGCGGCGAGATCGCCGTCCAGTCGAGGTCGTCGATCTTCAGGATCTCCTCGTAGGCCTGCAGCGCCGGCAGCGAGGTCGGCGGCTGCACGCCCTTCTCCGACAT
>DATHNU010000514.1:0-2329 GCA_035485695.1 Reyranella sp.
GACCCAGCCGCCCAGCGTGAAGCCGCCGGTCGGGTCTTCCTTTGGACCGCCCGGCGCCTGCATGACGCCGTCGAGGCTGGTGAAGCTGGCAACAACGATCCTGCGCATGGTGGTCTCCTGTGGGATGGCCGTTTGATGTCCCGAGGACGAACGGCACAACCCCGTGCCGACAGGCCGCGGCAGATTTTTTCCGAACGGCGGTGGATTGACATACTGCCAGGGTTGAAAATGAACTTGATGTCCGATCACCGACAGGCCGTGGCACCGGAAAGCACAGCGGCAAGGGTGGCCCTGTGGCGGGCGATGCACGTCCAGATCGATCCCCCGCCGCACGTGCTTGACGATGAAATCGGCCTCAAGCTGGTGGCGCCGGAAGAGGGCTGGCGCGACCGCCCGGACATGGACCCGCACTTCACGCGACCCTTCCGCGCTTCCATCGTGGCCCGGGCGCGCTTCATCGACGATCTCGTCGCGGAAGAGTCTGGTCGCGGCGTCGGTCAGTACGTCATCCTGGGGGCCGGTCTCGATACCTTCGCCCAACGCTGGCCGGAGATTGCCTCCCGCCTGACGGTGTTCGAGGTCGACCAGTCCGGTCCCCAGGCCTGGAAGCGGCAACGTCTGGTCGAACTGGGCTTCGGCGTCCCGGACTGGCTGCGGCTGGTGCCGGCCGATTTCGAAGCAGGCGACGCGTGGTGGCAACGGTTGGCCGTCGCCGATTTCGACGCTGCCAAGCCGGCCGTGGTGGCGGCCAGCGGCCTCAGCATGTATCTCGCGCAGGAGGCGATCACGGCCATGCTGCGCCAGGGCGCGGCGCTCGCACCAGGCTCGACGCTCGCCATGACATTCCTGCTGCCGCTGGAATGCGCCGACCCAGAGGTGCGTCCCGGGCTCGAGCTGGCGGCCAAGGGCGCGCGCGCCGGCGGGACGCCCTTCATCAGTTTCTTCACGCCGAGCGAGATGCTGGCACTGGCCCGCGCAGCGGGCTTCAGAGAAGCCCGGCACGTGTCGGCAGACGCGCTTGCCCGGCGCTACTTCGCCGGCAGAGCCGATGGCCTTCGACCGCCGAACAATGCGGAGGAACTGCTGGTCGCGACAACGGGGTGATGACGGAATTGCTTTGCATCCCGTGCTATTCGCTGCGGTCGGCGTTCCAATCTCTTGCCATGAAGCGTGCCTTGCCGCCCGCAAGCACATGGAGGGCTCTCCGAAGGTTGCGTTCCCGAGCGGCGGGCGATTTCAGGCCGGCGAAGTAGCGCAGGATCTCCTTCTGGCGGCTGGGCGTGAGGTTGGCCCATCCCTTCCTTGCCTTCGGATGTCGATCCAGGGCGCGGCCGAACCAGGGGGGCATGGGGTGGGCCGGGCCACTTTTGTATTCGTCATCGAACGCGAGAGCGATGCTCACCACGTCACCGACGCGCGTGCCCGACGCCTTGCGAACGTTGCCATGCAAATAGAGAAAGAAATCGCCGTCACCGACGGGCATCAGATTGATGCGCCACGGAGGATCGGGCTTTCCGTTGACTTGAACGCGCACCGGCATCGGCCGGCGCCAATCGCCCATCAGCCTGGCCGCCTGATCGGCGCGGACGAGCACGTAGGGATTTATCTTGTTGATTTCTATCCGGGTCCGAAAGCGCAAGGTCATAGGTCGTCACCCCTCCGTCCCTTCGGTTTTGCTCAGGGCAGGACAGGCTGCCGTAAGACGGCGACACCTCCCCAAGCTTTGCTTGGGGAGGGAACGCGGCTGCATCAGCGCCCTGCGAACCAGAGCGGGCGCGGATAGGAGCCGGTGACGGTGGTGGGCAGGATCATGTCGCGCGTGACGGTGAGCACGTTGGCCTCCAGGGGTTGACGGCGAATGATACTGCGGTGGTCTTTCCGATGAAAAGCAATCCTCCTTGAGGTATGGTGGAGGGCGGTACGATGCATTCGCACTGAGTGACGGGAGGTTCGCATGGACATCCGACACGACGAGACGATCCACGAAACGCTGCGCCAGACGCCTCATGGCCCGTGGCCCGAGGATTCGCCGGCTCGCGTGCCCTACTGGGTCTACCAGGACGAGACCAACTACAAGCGCGAGATGCAGCGCCTGTTCGAGGGTGCGACCTGGAACTTCGTCTGCCTCGAAGCCGACATCCCCAGCAAGGGCGACTATCGCACCAACCATATCGGCATCCTGCCGGTGATCGTGGTGCGCGACGCCGACGGCTCGATCAACTGCTTCGAGAACCGCTGCGCCCATCGCGGCGCGCTGATCGCCTTCGACGACGGCGGCAACGTCCAGAACAACTTCAAGTGCATCTATCACGCCTGGAGCTACGACCTT
>DATHNU010000515.1:0-2410 GCA_035485695.1 Reyranella sp.
GGCCGCGCGCGCGTTCTTCCTGCGCGCCGAGCCGCTGCCTCTCGAGGACATCGACGCCGAGCAGTCGTTTCGTCCCGCGTATCTCCGCCTGAAGCAGACGGCCTGGTCGGCCGTTCCACGCATCGAGAGCGGCGCCTATGAGCTCGGCCTGGTTCTGCTCACCAAGCACAAGGAAGAGAACTTCGCCAACATCGCGCGCGGCTGGGCGTTGCTCGGGGAAAGCGGTAGCCTGGTCTGCACCGGCGCCAATGACGACGGCGCGGCGAGCCTGGAGAAGCACGTCGCCAAGGCGTTCGGGCTCGAAGGCTCTCTGTCGAAGTTCCATTGCCGCGTCTTTTGGTTGAAGCGCGGCGAGAGACGGCCGCCCGACTACTGGCGAGACCTCGCCTCGCTGCAGTCCGTGGGTGACGGCTCATGGAAAAGCCAACCGGGCATCTTCAGTTGGGACAGGATCGACGACGGCTCGGCCCTGCTCGCCAGGCATCTGCCCGACGATATTTCCGGCCATATCGCCGATTTCGGTGGCGGTTGGGGCTACCTCAGCCGTGAGGTCCTGGCCCGCTCTCCGGGCGTCACCCGAATCGACCTCATCGATGCCGAACATCGCGCGCTCGAAGCTGCCCGCGCCAACCTTCCCGATCCACGCGTCACGTTCCACTGGCTCGACCTCACCGTCGAAGCAGGGCCCGCGATCTACGATGCCATCGTCTGCAATCCGCCCTTCCATGCCGGCCGCGCCGCCGAGCCGGCACTCGGCCAAGGCATCATCGCCGCCGCGGCGCGCGCGCTCCGGCCAGGCGGCCGCTTCTATTTGGTCGCTAATCGCGGCCTGCCCTACGAACCCCAACTCAAGGCCAACTTCGCTACGTTCGAGACCCTGGCCGACAACAACAAGTTCCGGGTGAGTCGAGCTGTTCGATAGAGGTGACTGTCATCCCGAGCGTAGCGAGGGACCTTTGAGGCTGGCGAAAGGTCCCTCGCTTCGCTCAGGATGACAGAATGGCGGCGATCAGGAATTCCTTGTTGCCCTCGGCGCCTTCGATCGGGCTGTCAGTGACTCCCAGCACGCGCCAGCCCGGCTGCCCGGCCAGCCATTCAGCAATCGTGGCGCAGACCTCGGCATGCAGCGCAGGCTCGCGCACGATACCGCCCTTGCCCACCCTGCCCCTGCCGACCTCGAACTGCGGCTTGATCAGCGCCACGAGATGCGCGCCCGGCGCGGCAACCGCCAGCGCTGCCGGCAGCGCGGTGCGCAGCCCGATGAACGAGGCGTCGCAGACGATCAGCCCGATGGGCTCGGGCACCTCCTGGCGCGTGACCTCGCGGATGTTGGTCTTCTCCATCGAGATCACACGCGGATCGCTGCGCAGCTTCCAGGCGAGCTGGTTGGTGCCGACATCGATGGCATAGACCTTGGCGGCCCCGCGCTGCAGCAGGCAGTCGGTGAAGCCGCCGGTCGAGGCGCCGACATCGAGCGCGATGCGGCCGCCGACGGGGATGGCGAAATGATCGAGCGCCTTGGCGAGCTTCAGCCCGCCGCGCGAGACATAGGGATGCGGCTGGCCGCGCACTTCAAGTGGCGCATCTTCCGCGACGGCGTGGCCCGGCTTGTCGAGGCGGCGCTCGCCCGAGAACACAAGCCCGGCCATGACCATGCGCTGCGCCGCGGCCCGCGTCTCCGCCAGCCCGCGCTCGACCAGCGCCACGTCGAGCCGGGTTTTCGCCACGTCGCCTAGACTTCCGGTGCCGGCGAGCGGTGCTCGGCCGATTTGGGACTCATGAGGCCGACCGCGATGCCGTCCGGATCCTCGACCACGGCATAGCGCGCGCCCCAGAAGGCATCGTACGGCGCTTGCAGACCGAGATGGCCGGCCGCGGTCATCTCGCCATAGAGCCGGTCGACCTCCTCGCGCGAGACGACGTGAAAACCCACCACCACTCGGCCAGCAAGGTCCTCGCGGTCGCGCCATCCGGTGTTCCAGCGCTGGGCGAAGGTCGTGCTGTCGATATCGAAGTGGAGGCCTTCGGATTCCGCCGCGTCCCCGGCGGTCACGTGGTGCACACCCGTCGCTGTGCCCCAGATGCTCTGGTCGGGAATGTCGAGGCCGAGCCGGCGATAGAAGGCGATGGATGCGTCGGGATTGCTGCTTACAATGTTCAACTGGTTCAGGGTCGGCGGCGTCCGGTCCATGGGCTCACTCCCAAAAGAAGGCAGGAAACGTTTAGCATGAGCACGAAGCTTCTGGAGGGCGAACGCGCCCTGGTCACGGGTTGCGCCGGCGGCATCGGCCGCGGCATCGCCAAGGCATTGAAGGAAGAAGGCGCCACGGTGCTGGGCAGCGATATTGCAGCGCCTCCGGCCGAGGACGGCATCGACTTCCTCGCCGCCGATCTTGCCAAGCGCGACGGC
>DATHNU010000516.1:0-9021 GCA_035485695.1 Reyranella sp.
GCTCGACTCGCCCGACAAGGTGCGCGGCGCCTACTACTTCCCGCAGTGGCCGGCGGTGCATAAAGCGTTCAACGACGCCGTGACCAAGGCCGTCACCGGCAAGCGCGAGGACATCGGTAAGGTGCTTTCCGAGAACGCGGCGCTGGTCAGCAAGGCGGCGCAATAGGCGTGCATTCACGAGGGCCCGGTTCCTCTCCTTTCATGTTCCTCTCCCCCGCTAGGGGGAGAGGTTAGGTGAGGGGAAATCGACGTCGTAGCCCCTCACCCAGCCTCTCCCCCTAGCGGGGGAGAGGAGGAAGAGGAAAGGCGTAAGGCGGGAAAGAGTACGATAGAGTCCATGGCAGCCATCGTTCTCAGCAAGCTCAACAAGCACTACGGCGCCGTCTTCCATGCCGTGAAGGACGTCGATCTCACGATCGCCGACAGGGAGTTCGTGGCGCTGGTCGGTCCGTCAGGCTGCGGCAAGTCGACGACTTTGCGCATGATCGCGGGCCTCGAGGACATTTCCAGCGGCGAGATCCGCATCGGCGAGCGGCTGGTCAACCACCTGCCGCCGCGCGACCGCGACGTCGCCATGGTGTTCCAGAACTACGCGCTCTATCAGCACATGAGCGTGTACGACAATCTGGCCTTCGGGCTGCGCAACAAGAAGATGCCCGAAAGCGAGATCAAGGCGGCGATCGACCGCGCCGCCGAGATGCTAGGTCTGCACGAGCTCCTGAAGCGCAAACCGCGCCAGCTCTCGGGCGGCCAGCAGCAGCGGGTGGCGCTGGGCCGCTGCATCGTGCGCAATCCGCTGGCCTTCCTGTTCGACGAGCCGCTCAGCAACCTCGACGCCAAGCTGCGCGCCCAGATGCGCATCGAGATCAAGCGCCTGCATGCCCAGCTGCCGACCACATCGGTGTTCGTGACCCACGACCAGGTCGAGGCCATGACCCTGGGCGACCGCGTGGTGGTGATGCGCGATGGGCGGGTCCAGCAGGCCGGCACGCCCCTCGTGGTCTACCGCAATCCGGTCAACAAGTTCGTCGCCGGCTTCATCGGCGCACCGGCGATGAATTTCCTCGACGTCACGATCCGCAAGGAAGGCGGCACGCTGGTGGCCCAGTCGCCTTCGGTCAAGCTCGCGGTCACCGAGCCCAGCAGCCGCGCGCTCGAAGCGTGGCAGGGCAAGCGGGTGATCCTGGGCGTGCGGCCCGAGCATCTGGCGCTGGGCGACGGCGTGCTGAGCCGCAGCCTCGCCGCCAAGGTCGAGGTGGTGGAGCAACTGGGCTCGGAGATCCTGCTGGAGACGCGGGTCGGCGAGGCGCGCGTCACCGTGGCCCGTGTCGCGCCCGAGGCCCAGATCGCCGCCGGCGACCAGGTCCGGCTGTCGGTCCAGCCGGGCCGGCTGCATTTCTTCGATCCCGAGAGCGAAGCCGCGATCACAGGATGAAGGGCACGGGCTGAGCGGCTTCGGCCTCCTTTTTGCTCCGGTCGGGGCGAGGGAGACGCCATGCCGACCGATCTGGGAGCCATCGCCGAGCAGCGGGGCATAAAATACTTCCTGATTTCCTTCACCGACCTGCTGGGCGTGCAGCGCGCCAAGCTGGTGCCGAGCTCTGCCATCGACGGCATGGCCAGGACCGGCGCCGCCTTCGCCGGTTTCGCCACCTGGCTCGACATGACGCCGGCCGATCCCGACCTTTTCGCCGTTCCCGATCCTGACAGCCTGGTCCAGCTGCCGTGGAAGCCCGAGGTTGGCTGGCTGGCCGCGGATGCCTGGATGAGGGGCCAGCCGGTCGATCATGCGCCACGCAACGTCCTGAAGCGCCTGGTGGCTGCGGCGGCCGAGCGCGGCTGCGAGATGAAGACCGGCGTCGAATGCGAGTTCTTCCTGATCTCGCCGGACGGTGCGGAGATCTCCGATTCAGCCGACCGTCAGGGCAAGCCGTGCTACGACCAGCAGGCGCTGATGCGCCGCTACGACGTGATCGCGGAAATCTGTGACGCCATGCAGGCGCTGGGCTGGCAGCCCTACCAGAACGACCACGAGGATGCGAACGGCCAGTTCGAGATGAACTGGCAATACGATGCGGCGCTCAAGACCGCGGACCGCCATTCCTTCTTCAAGTACATGGTGCGCTCGGTCGCCGAGAAGCACGGCTTGCGCGCCACCTTCATGCCCAAGCCCTTCCTCGAGCTGACGGGCAATGGCTGCCACGCTCATGTTTCGCTCTGGCAGAAAGGCCAGAACCTGTTCGACGATCCGGAGGGCGAGCTCGGCGTGTCGGTGCTGGGTTATCACTTCCTGGGCGGCATCCTTCATTCGGCCGAGGCGCTCGCGGCGCTCTTCAATCCGACAGTGAATTCCTACAAGCGCATCAATGCGCCGCCCACGCTGTCGGGCGCGAGCTGGGCGCCGGGCTCCGTCACCTATACCGGCAACAACCGCACCCACATGGTCCGCATCCCCGAGCCGGGCCGCTTCGAGCTGCGGCTGGCCGACGGCGCGGCGAATCCCTATCTCCTGCAGGCCGGCATTCTCGCCGCCGGCCTCGACGGCCTCGACAACAAGCGCGATCCCGGCAAGCGACTCGACATCAACATGTATACTGACGGCCATACGGTCACGGCGGCCCGGAAGCTGCCCCTCAATCTCCTGGACGCCCTGCGCGTCCTAGAAGGCTCCAAGGTCATGGGCGAGCGGCTGGGCGCGCTGGTGCCGTCCTATCTCAAGCTGAAACGCGAGGAATGGAACGCCTATGCGCGCCATCTCTCGCCCTGGGAGCGCGAGAACACGCTCGACTGTTAGAGCAGGATCGTGACTGATCGAAATATCATAACGATCAAAGGCAACCTCATCCTGAGGAGCCGCGCGCGGCGCGGCGTCTCGAAGGATGGGCGTCAGCACGACTGGTTCCCACCTTCGCGACGCAGCCCTGCGGGCCGCTCCTCAGGGTGAGGTCTTGATGATCCGCTTTAGCTGCGCCGGGACCACAGGTTACGACGATGCGTCGGCGGCTTGCCGATCGGCGCGCTGCTGCCGGCCGCTTCGGTACAGCCGGATGCCGGCCAGGCCGCGCGGCACGAAGATGACGAACACGACCATGACCGCGCCGACCGCGATCAGGTTGTAGACCACGCCGATGAAGCGCAGGCCTTCGGTGATGCTGAACAGCAGGATGGCGCCCAGGAAGGGGCCCCAGATCGTGCCGATGCCGCCGAACACCGCCATGCCGATGACCAGCGCGCTCTGGCCGGCGGAGCCGACCGAGGGGCTGACGAGCTGGATGTAATAGGCGTAGAGCGCGCCCGCGAGCCCGGCGAAGCCGGCGCTGAGCGTAAAGGCCAGAAGCTTGTAATAGGTCGTGTCGATGCCGAGGCTGCCGGCCAGGATCTGGTCTTCGCGGATGGCGCGAAAGGCCGGCCCGGCATTGGTGCGCCGCGTCAGGTAGAGCATGATCGCGAGACCGGCCAGCGAGATCGCCGCGACCAGGACATAGGCGCCCTGGCGCTGCGCCAGGGCGTCGCTCGGCAGGCCCGTGAAGGTGCCGAAGTCGTGCATGCCGAACGGCCCGCCGGTCAGGGCCTCCCAGTTGGTGGCGATGAGCTGCACGATCTCGCCGAACCCCAGGGTCACCAGCGCGAGATAGTGGCCGCGCAGGCGCAGCGCCGGAAAGCCGACGCAGAGTCCCACCACGCCACAGAGCAGCAGCGCCGCGGTCATGCCGAGCCACGACGACAGGCCGGCCACCTTGCTCAGGATCGCCGCGGTATAGGCACCGATCGAGAAGAAACCGGCATGGCCGAACGACACCTGACCGGTATAGCCGCTCAGCAGATCCCAGCTCGCTGCGAACAGCGCCCAGATCAAAGCCTGTATGGCGACATGGAGGACGAACGGGTGCGACCAGACGAGCGGCGCGGCCAGGCCGGCGGCGGCCAGGAGCGCGATGGCCAGGGTGCGCATCCGCCGGCCGCTCACGGCTGTTTCTTTCCGAACAGGCCGTTGGGCCGCACCAGCAGCACCAGGATCATCGTGCCGAAGGCGATGGCGTTCTGCCATTCCGAGGGGATGACGAGCACCGACAGGGCCTCGACCGTGGCGATGATCAGGCTGGCCACCAGCGCGCCCAAAAGGTTGCCCATGCCGCCCAGGATGGTGATGGCGAAGGCCTTTATGGTGAGCGTGAAGCCGACCGCGGGATAGACGCTGAACAGTGGCGCGATGAGGCCGCCCGCCAGGCCGGCGAGCGCGCAGGCGAGGCCGATGGTCAGGGTAAATATCCGGCTGAGCGGAATGCCGACGGATTGCGCCGCCGCGGGATTCTGCGCCACCGCGCGGATCGCCATGCCCTGGCGATGGAAGCGCAGGAAAAGGAAAAGCGCCGCGAGGCTCGCCGACGCCACGACGACGATCAAGATCCGTTGGTTGCTGACATAGGTGAAGGAGAGATCGAGCCCGCCTTTCACCGCCGGCGGCACCTTCAGGTATTCGCCGCCGGCCGCCGCCAGCAGCGAGTTCTGCAGCAGGGCCGAGAGGCCCAACGTCAGCACCAGGAAGAGCGGCCCCGGCGCTCGTCGTCCCAGGCGTTTCTGCAGGGGTGCTATCAGCAGCGGATAGACCACGGTTCCCAGAGCGAAGACGACCGCTGTTGCCAGCACCAGGCCGACCGCCGGCGGCAGGCCGAGGACGACCATCCCGACATAGAGCGCATAGCCGCCGATGGCGAAGAATTCGCCGTGCGCCACGTTCACGATATCGAGCACGCCGAAGATCAAGGTCAGGCCGACGGCGAACAGGGCATAGATGCCGCCCAGCACCAGGCCGAGGATCAGGAACTCGAGAATCTCCTCGACCATGCTCAGCCTGCGTCCTCGCCGAGATAGAGCCGGCGGATACGGTCGGACTGGCGGAGCTCGGCCGAGGCGCCGGCGAAGGCGTTGCGGCCCATGTCGAGGACGACGATCCTGTGGGCGGCGTCCAGGATGCGGCGCACGTTCTGTTCGACGATCAGGAGCGCGATGCCCGAGCGGTTCAAGGCGGCGAGCGTCGCGTAGATCTCGTCGATGAAGCGCGGCGCGAGAGCGGCCGACGGCTCGTCGAGGATGATCAGGCGCGGTTCGACGACCAGCGTGCGCGCGACGGCGAGAGCGCGCTGTTCGCCGCCGGACAGGCTGCCGGCGCGCTGGTGGGCGCGGGCGCGAAACAGCGGGAACTGCGCATAGACGCGCTCGATGGCCGCCGTCGCGGCGCGCCGCGAGCCCAGCGAATAGCCGCCCAGCACCAGGTTCTCATGCACGCTCATGTCGGCGAAGACGCCACCCGCCTGGGCGACATAGCCGATGCCCTGGCGCATCACGCGATCGGGCGAGAGGCCCGCCAGCGCATCGCCGGCGAAGCGGATGCTGCCCTCGAAGGGCGGCAGGTAGCCGAAGATGGTCTTCAGCAGCGTCGACTTGCCCGCGCCATTGGGCCCGATGATGCCCACGATTTCGCCGGGGCCGACATCGAGCGACACCTTGTGCAGGATTTCCAGCCGGCCATAGCCCGCGCTGACGCCCTCGACAGCCAGCATCAGTGGCCGCCTTGCGACGCAGGATGTGAGGCGCCCAGCAGGGCCTCGATCACCTTCTCGTCGGCGCGGATCTGGGCGGGCGGTCCGTCGGCGATCTTTTCGCCATGGTCCATGACCACGACCCGGTCGCACAGGTCCATGACGAAGCGCATGTCGTGCTCGATCAACAGGATGGCGCGGCCGGCGCGGCGCTGGTCGCGGATGATGCCGGCGATCGTGTCGCGTACGACGGGATGGACGCCGGCCAGCGGCTCGTCGAGCAGCAGGAGCTCGGGCTGCACCAGGAGCTGCATCGACAGTTCGAGCAGGCGCTGCTGGCCGATCGACAGGTTCTCGCCGACCTCGTGCTCGAGATGGCTGAACTTGAAATCGGCGAGAAGGCCATGCGCCCGCTCGTGCCAGCCTGTGAGGCCACGACCCAGGGCGGCGAGGCCGAGATTTTCCCACACCGTCAGCTCGCGGAAGATCTTTACTTCCTGGAAGGTCCGGCCGATGCCGCGGCGCGCCACGTCGTGGAGCTTTAATCCGCCGATCGGCGCGCCGTCATGCAGCACGCTGCCGGAATCGGCGTGCAGCAGATTGGTGATGAGGTTGAAGACCGTGCTTTTGCCCGAACCGTTGGGGCCGATCAGGCCGACGACCGTTCCGGCTTCGACCTCGAAGCTGCAGCCATTGACCGCCAAAAGGCCGCCGAACCGCTTGGTCAGGCCGCGCACGGCAAGCCGCGGTGAGGGCCGCGGCGCAGCCGGATCCCCGGCGACCAAGGCCCGCCTCGGGCGACCGCCTACTTCTTCTCCCAGCCCCAGGGCGGGACCGGTCGGTACTTGCCACCCTGGCTCTCGGCGACGGCCGGCGGATAGACCACCGCCTTCTTGCCGTCCTGGATCTGCACGACGACCGTGTCGACCGGCATGCGATGGCCTTCGGCGAGCGGCGTGAACTCGCGCTTGCCCCAGGCGCCGACGAACTTGCCTGCCTCTAGCGCGGCCGCCACCTTTGCCGGATCCGTCGAGCCCGCGGCGCGGATCGCTTCCAGGGTAACGACCGCCGCATCATGCGCCTGCACGGCGAAGGTCGAGGGCGAGAAGCCTGTCTTCTTCTTGTAGGCCTCGACCATCGGCTCGCTGAGATCGGTGTACTTGCCCGGGATCCAGCGCACGTTGATCAGCGAGCCCTCCATCTCGGCGCCATGCTCGGCCACGAAGCTGTCGGCGGCGGCGCTGGTGCCCATATGGGCGATCAGCGAGGGCACGCGGAGCTCGTTCCACTGCCGGAACAGCACGGGCGCCGCCGTGCCGTAGACCTCGCCGACGATGGCGCCGGCGCCCAGCCGCTTGAACTTGGCGAGCTGCGGCGTGAGGTCGGGAACGCCGCGGGCGACGAATTCGTCGGCGACGACCTCGGTCTTGGGCGCATTGGCCTTCAGCCATTCCTGCGAGATGCGCGAGAAGTCGCGGCCGGCGTCGGTGTTCTCGTTCAGCATCGCGACCTTGGTGGGTTTCTCCAAGGTGGCGACGGCGGCGATGATCGCCGTGGCCACGTCCTTCGCCGTCGGGCTCAGCTGAAAGACATACTGCATCTTCTGCTCGGCGATCTTGTCGCCGATCTTGAGCGACGCCGAGCAGCAGGTGATGATCGGCGTCTGCGCCTTCTGGAATTCGTCCATCACGCGGATGAAGACGTCGCTGCTCAGGAAGCCGATGCCGGCCGTGATCTTGTCGACGGTGAGCGCGCGGGTCACGACATTGAGGCCGGTGTCGCCCTTGCCCTCGTCGTCGTACCAGATGACCTTGATGGGCGTCTTGACGCCGTTGACGGTGAAGTTGGGTTGCATGCGCTCGACGGCGACCTCGATGCCGGCCTTCATCTGGGCGCCGACATCGGCGCTGATGCCCGAGAGCGTGACGAAGGCGCCGAGCTTGACCTCCTGCGCCTGGGCCGCCGAACCGGCCGCAAGACCCAGCGCCATGACGATGGCGAACAGGCCCCGCAAGGCCTTCGAATTCGTGCGCATGATGGATTCCCCTTCCCTCGGCACCATGCAATCTCCGGGCCAGCGATTGCGAAGCGGAGCGTTGCAGTGGTTTCGTTTGCTGGCAGCCAGCATACAAGCCAACATGCCGCCATGTCCGACTCAAAAGATCACCCCAAAGATCCAATTGCTTTCGAGCTGTTCAAGAACGCGATCTTCTCGATCGCCGACGAGATGGCGCTCACCGTCTTCCGCACGACCTATTCGGGCGTGCTGAAGGACAACATGGACTACTCCACGGGCTTCGCCGACGCCGAGGGCAAGCTGGTGGCGCAGGGCCTCACTCTGCCGGGCCACCTCGGCTCGGTGCCGACCGCGCTCGAATCGATCATGCGGCACTACGGCGACAACATGAATCCGGGCGATGTGTTCATCATGAACGACCCGTTCGACGGCGGCATGCACCTGCCCGACATCTTCGTCTTCAAGCCGCTCTATCATGACGGCAAGCGCCTGGCCTTCGCCGCGACCGTGTGCCACCACACCGATGTCGGCGGCCGGGTCGCGGGCTCCAACGCGTCGGACTCGACCGAGATCTATGCCGAGGGGCTGCGCATCGCGCCGCTGAAACTATACGACGCGGGCAAGCTCAACGACACGATCATGACCTTCATCGAGCGCAATGTGCGCTTGCCGGTCAAGGTGTTCGGCGACCTGCGCGCCCAGCTCGCGGCCTGCCACATCGCCGAGCAGCAGTTCGCCGAGCTGGTCGCGAAGCACGGGCCGGAGCAGACGGCCGACTTCATGCGCGAGACGGTCGACTATGCCGAGCGTCTGACGCGCGCGTCGCTCGCCAACCTGCCCGACGGCGAATGGAGCTTCGAGGACTGGATTGACGATGACGGCGTCGATTACGGCAAGCCGATCCGCCTGTTCGTCACCATCCGCAAGACCGGCGATCACATGGTGGTCGACTGGACGGGCACCTCGCCGCAGGTCAAGGGCGCCATCAACAACACGTTGAGCTTCACCAAGGCCGCTTCTTACACCGGCATCCGCTCGGTGCTGCCGCCCGGCATTCCCAACAACGAGGGCGTGTTCCGCGCCATCGAGGTGATCTGCCCGCCCGGCACGGTGGGCAACGGCGTGCTGCCGGCGGCCTGCGCCGCGCGCGGCCTCACCGGCTTTCGCATGGTCGACTGCATGTTCGGCGCGCTGGCAATGATGCTGCCTGACAAGGTCAAGGCGGCCGGCGACGGCGGCAACACTGGCATCTCGATCGGCGGCTACGACGCCGAGCGCAAGCCCTTCGTCTATGTCGACTTCACCTGCGGCGCCTGGGGCGCCCGGCCGTGGGCCGACGGGCTCGACGGCAACTCGCACATGTTCGCCAACATGGCCTCGCATTCGATCGAGGTCACCGAGGCCGAGGAGCCGATCCAGCTCCTGGCCTACGAGTTCGTGGCCGACAAGGCGGGCGCCGGCAAG
>DATHNU010000517.1:0-4614 GCA_035485695.1 Reyranella sp.
CAACAATTCGTGGCCGGCGATGATCGTCCGGGCGATCACGGCCGCCGAGAAACCGAGCCCCAGCTCATGGGCCAGCACGTTGGCGGTGCCCAAAGGCACGATGCCCAACGCCGGCGCCCTATCGCCGCGCCGGGCAAGCCCGTTCACCACCTCGTTGATCGTGCCATCGCCGCCCGCCACGGCGATCACGGCGTGGCGGGCCACATCGCAGCTTTCGGCCAGCCGCCGCGCATCCCCGGCCGCCGCCGTTTCGACCACGTCGACCGTCCAGCCTTCGGCGCGCACCTGACGCACGACGGCATCCACCAGCCCGCGGCGGCGGCGGCCCGCCATCGGATTGAGGATCAGCAGCATTGTCTTGGAAGTGTCGAATGTCATCGAACCGTCACAACCGATTCACGCCCTCGCAACGGCTCCCATACACAATCTGCTGCGTCCCGTGCAATCGCGCACGACAGATTTTGTGTCGATCGAGTCTTATCCACATGACCGTGATCGAGCGTAACCAACCCGCGCGCCACCGCACGATCTTCTTGTCGGACATCCATCTTGGCACGCGCGGCTGCCAGGCCGAACTGCTGCTCGATTTCCTGAAGAGAAACGAGAGCGAGCATCTCTACCTGGTCGGCGACATCGTCGACGGCTGGCGCCTGAAACGCTGGTGGTACTGGCCGCAGGCCCACAACGACGTGGTGCAGAAGATCATGCGCAAGGCCCGCAAGGGCACCAACGTCATCTACATCCCGGGCAACCACGACGAAGCGGCGCGGCAATATTGCCAGCTCACCTTCGGCGAGGTGCACGTGCAGGAGGACGCGATCCACACCACCCCGGACGGCCGCAAGCTCCTGGTGATCCACGGCGACCAGTTCGACGGCATCGTGCGCTACGCACGCTGGCTCGCCATCCTGGGCGACTGGGCCTACTCCGCGGCTCTGCGCGTCAACACGACGTACAACTGGGGCCGCCGCAAGCTCGGCCTGCCCTACTGGTCGCTGTCGGCCTACCTGAAGCACAAGGTCAAGAACGCCGTGCAGTTCATCGACAATTACGAGCACGCGGTGGCCAACGAAGCGCGCCGCCGCGGCGTCGATGGCGTGGTGTGCGGCCACATTCATCACGCCGAGATCCGCACCATCGACGGGGTGCTTTATTGCAACGACGGCGACTGGGTCGAGAGCTGCACGGCCCTGGTCGAGGATTTCGACGGCCACCTGCGCATCGTCCATTGGGCCCAGGAGCATGCGCGACGCGAGGCGGCGATGCCACGCCTCACCTCCTCGCAGCTGGCGGCGGAGTAGACCCGGTTGCGCATCGCCATCGTCTCCGACGCCTGGCGGCCGCAGATAAACGGCGTGGTACGCACGATCGAAACGGTGTCGCAACTGCTGCGCGCCCAGGGCCACGACGTCGAGGTGTTCGGACCCGACCGTTTCCGGACCCTGCCCTGCCCGACCTATCCCGAGATCCGCCTGTCGCTGTTTCCCGCGGCGCGGCTCGACCACATGTTGAAGCTCTACGCGCCCGATGCGATCCATGTCGTGACCGAAGGACCGTTGGGCTGGGCGGCCCGCACCTTCTGCCGGCGCCGCGACATTCCCTTCACCACCGCCTACCACACGCGCTTTCCCGAGTATGTGCGCGCCCGCATCCGCGTGCCGCTCTCCTGGAGCTACGCCTTCGTCCGCCGCTTCCACGCCCCATCGGCTGCCGTTCTGGTGGTGGCGCAGTCGATTCGCGACGAGCTCACCCAGCGCGGCTTTCGCAACCTGGTGCCGTGGTCGCGCGGCGTCGACATCTCGGCCTTCCACCCGCGTCCCCGCGCGGAGACCGAGGCGGCGCGGCCGATCTGGCTCTATGCCGGCCGCGTGGCCATCGAGAAGAACATCAAGGCGTTTCTCGATCTCGACCTGCCCGGCACGAAATGGGTGGTGGGGGGCGGTCCGCAGCTCAAGGAATTGAAGCGCCATTACAAGGATGTGTACTTCTTCGGCTCGGTCGACACCGAGGAACTGTCGCGGCGCTACGCCGAGGCCGACTGTTTCGTGTTTCCCAGCCGGACCGACACGTTCGGCCTGGTGATGGTCGAGGCGCTGGCCTCCGGCGTGCCGGTCGCGGGCTATCCGGTGCCCGGCCCGCTCGATGTCGTGACCGTGCCCGATGTCGGCGCAGTCGATGAAGATCTCCGCACGGCCTGCCTTGCCGCGGTGCAGGGCGATCCCGCCGCCTGCCGGCGCCATGCCGAAGCCTTCACCTGGGCAAGCTGTGCCGAGCAGTTCCTCGCCACCCTGCGCCCCATTCCGCGCAGTGTCTGGCAGCCGATGAAGCGCCGCGCGGTTCCCGACGCGGCGGCCTCCTAGGACAGTTGAACTCTCGCTTGGGGACGCCTACCTCTGGGAAGAAGCCAGCGGAGTACCCGATGCCAGCGCTCAACCACATCATCGTTCCGGCCAGGGACAAGGATGCGTCGGCAGAATTTCTGGCCGACATCCTGGGTGTGAAAGCCCGGCCGCAATGGGGGCCGTTCCGGCCGGTGCAGACCAGCAACGGCGTCACGCTCGACTTCGTCGATTCCAAGGACGTGCGCACCCAGCATTACGCCTTCCTGGTCGACGACACGGAATTCGATGCCTCCTTCGCGCGGGTGAAGGATGCCGGGCTCGCCTATTTCGCCGGTCCCCACAAGGAAGGACCCGGCGAGATCAACCACCATTGGGGCGGCCGCGGCGTCTATTTCGAGGACCCCAACGGCCACCTGCTCGAGCTGATCACCAAGCCCTACGGCGAGCTGTCGCCGGGCTGAGCTCTACCGCTACTCCGGCTGCAGCGCGCGGCCGCCCAACTGCACGCCGCGGCGGCCGGCATCCGGGCCGGTCTCCCGGATGCTACAGTTCGCGGCACCAGACGGCCTGTCGACCTCGACAAAACGCATGTCGCCGGCCGCCAGCGTGATCGACGAGGGATTGGCCGAGCTCCATGTCATGCAGCGCAGAGTGTACCAACCCGGGCTGGTTTCGATTCGTATCCAGGTCAGCGGCGCCAACCGGCCGATGACCGCAGCGCCCTGCATGACATCGATGAGCGGCCCGCTGTCCAGGGGATTGTAGAAATAGACGGCCGTCATGCCAGGCGGCGGCGGGTCGAACTGTTTTCCGGCGGCGTCCTGGCCCGGCGGCGCCATCGCCACCTGGGCGGTGCCGCAACTAGCCAGCAAGAGTGTCATTCCCGCCAAGAAACCCTGGCGCATCGATCCTCCCGTTCGTCACCTGCTGGCGCGACGACCTGACTGTGGCACGGCGCATCATTCCCGACAAAGATCTCCGCGATCACGATGAGAGGCTTTCACATTCGACGTGGAAGGCCTTGGCTGTGATCAGCCAGTCGCCCTCGACTCGGTGGTAGCTGAGATAGTCGACGTAAAGGATGGCGTTGATCCTGACGCGCACTTTCACCAATGCCTGGCTGTCAGAAGCGACATCCATCAGAAGAATCTCCTCGTGGCGAGGAGCGTTCTGCGACCGCGGCGATGGCGCGCGAGCGAGAGCATCCTGGTAGGCCTGCGCCGTCAGCAGCCGCATCTCGCCATGGCGAATGCCATGCAGTTGGGCCGTCGACCGAAAGACGCGATCGAAGCGCGACACGTCGGAATCGTACATGAGGTCGAAATAGCGGCTTACCGCTTGGGTCAGATCATCGATGCCGGCGCGAGCCGTTTCGGATGGGTTGGTCATGAAGACGTCCTTGGTTGAAGTGCTCTAACGCGGGCGCACCATGTCAGATGGCGTGGGAGCGAATCCTTGCCAACTGCGCTAAGAACAAAGCATCGTTCGCAACGTTATGCCCTTTGCCGATCTCTGGATGCGTACTCATGCCAAAATATGACTTGGACGCCATCGACTGCCGAATCGTCGCCGCGCTTCAGGCGGACGGCCGGCTGACCAACATCGATCTCGCCGACAGGATCGGCCTGTCACCCTCGCCTTGCCTGCGCCGGGTGAAGCGATTGGAACGGGACGGATATATCGAGGCCTATCGCGCCGTTCTACGGCGCGACCGTGTTGGTCTGGGCTTTTCCGTCTTCGTCGGCGTCAAGATCGACGGCCACGCCAACGAACGGGCGCTCGGCTTCGAGAAGGCCGTCGTTGCCATGCCCGAGGTCGTCGCCTGTCATCTGGTCTCAGGCGACTCCGACTACTTCCTCGAAATCGTCGTGCCTGATCTCGACCACTACCGGCGGTTTCTGGTCGACAAGCTTCTGGATCTTCCGATCGTTCGCGAAGTGCGCAGCAACATCGCCATCCAGACCCTGAAAGCCGGGGCGCCTCTGCCGCTGGCTCATCTTGATCTGCAGCGCGACGGCTAGATCGCGGTTAGCCGTTCGGCGGCTCGCCGGCCTTGATCCAGGCCTGGTAGAGCGCCTTGGTCTCGTCGTTGGGCGGATAGGTGCCGGTGATCGGTATGCCCTGGCCGACTCGGATGGCGACGAACTTCTCCAGCCGCTCCTGCTCGAAGGAATCGCGCGCCACCTCGTCGGCGAGATGGCGCGGCACGACGATGGCGCCGTCGTCGTCGGCCACGATGATGTCGCCGGGATAGACCGGCACGCCGCAGATG
>DATHNU010000518.1:0-6012 GCA_035485695.1 Reyranella sp.
CGCTCGCGCAGCGCCCAGGCCGCATCGCGCGAGGCGGCGTCGAAGTAGACGTGGGCGTGCCAGTCCTTGATTTGTGCAGTGTCCATCGTCGCAGCCTACCACAACGTACAACCCGCCTGTCGGAACCTGGAACCGTTCCCCGGACCGGGCTTGCTTGCTAGGGTCCGCCCATCATGAACTTCGATTTCTCCGACGACCAGAAGCTGCTCAAGGAGCAGGTTCGCAAATTTTTGGCCGACAAGTGCCCGACCAAGGTCGTGCGCCGTGTGCTCGATGGCAACGAGACTCACGCCGAGGAGGTCTGGAAGGGCCTGGTCGATCTCGGCGTGCCGGGCGTCGGAATTCCCGAAGAGTTCGGCGGGCTGGGCCTGTCGCCGCTCGAGCTCTGCGTTGTCGCCGAGGAGATCGGCCGTGCCGCGGCACCGGTGCCGTTCGACACCTCGGTCGTGCTGGCGACCGAAGCTCTGAAGCTCGCGGGCTCGGACACTCAGAAGAAGAAGTGGCTGCCGCTGCTGGCGTCGGGCGAGGCGATCGGCACTTTGGCCATCGCCGAAAGCCCGCAACCGCCCAGGCCGCGCAATATCCGCACGACCTTCGGCGGCGGACGTCTCAACGGCAAGAAGGTGCCGGTGGCCGACGGCGAGGCCGCCACCTTCGCTGTGGTCCTGGCCAACACCGGTGGCCAGAACAGCAACATGGGCGATCGCGCCGTCTCGCTTGTGCTGGTCGATCTCAAGCAATCGCCGGTGACGCGCAAGCGGGTCGAGACCATCGATCCGGCGCGCAAGCATGCCGAGCTCACCTTCAACGCCGCCGCTTCGGAGCTTTTGGGCGCCGAAGGCGAGGGCTGGCAGCTGCTGGAGCGGCTCTACGATGCGGCCGCGGTCTATTTTGCCTTCGCCCAGGTGGGCGGCGCGGAGGCGGCGATGTGGATGGCGCGCGACTATGCCTTGCAGCGCCAGGCCTTCGGCCGCGCCATCGGCTCCTACCAGGCGATCAAGCACAAGCTGGCCGACTGCTACGTCAAGCTCGAGCTGGCGCGCTCCAACGCCTATTACGGCGCCATGATGCTGACCGACGGCGGGGCAGACCTGCCGCTGGCGGCGGCGGCGGCGCGCATTGCCGCGACCGAGGCCTACGACTTTGCTGCCAAGGAGAACATCCAGACCCATGGCGGCATCGGCTTCACCTGGGAAGCCGACACGCAGTTCCACTATCGCCGGGCGCGCGTGATGGCGCTGTCGATCGGCGGGCCGATGGCCTGGAAGGACAAGCTGGTGACGCGGCTGGAGCAGAAGAATGTGGCGTAACCGTCATCCCGACCGAAGCCGAGCGTAGCGAGGCGTAGTGGAGGGACCTCTTCATACGCCGCCAGCCACATGAGGAGGTCCCTCCACTCCGCTTCGCTCCGGTCGGGATGACGGAATTTTTGGAGGAAACCATGGACTTCAACGACACGCCCGAGGAAGCCACCTTCCGCAAGGAAGTGCGCACCTGGCTCGACGCCAATGCCACGCGCAAGAGCGACGACAAGCAGAGCTTCCGTGCGCGCAACGACGATCCCGAGCTGCTCAAGAATGCCAAGGAGTGGCAGGACAAGAAGGCCAAGGCGGGCTACGCCCGCATCACCTGGCCGGTGGAATATGGCGGCCGCGGCGGCTCGCCCATCCTGCAGGTGATCTATCAGCAGGAGGAGGCGAACTACCTCGTCCCGCTGGGCTTCTTCGATATCGGGCTGGGCATGTGCATCCCCACCATGATGGCCTATGCCGCGCCCGAGCATCTCAAGCGTTACGTGAAGCCCGCGCTGCACGGCCAGGAAGTGTGGTGCCAGCTCTTCTCCGAGCCGGCGGCGGGCTCCGACGTGGCCGGCATCCACACCAAGGCCGAGCGTGCCAAACTACCTGATGGGGGCGACGGCTGGGTGATCAATGGCCAGAAGGTGTGGACCTCGGGCGCCCATTACAGCGACTACGGCATCGTCATCACCCGCACCGATCCCAACGTGCCCAAGCACGCCGGCCTCACCATGTTCTTCCTGTCGATGAAGGCGCCGGGCGTCGAGGTGCGGCCGATCAAGCAGATGTCGGGCGGCGCCAACTTCAACGAGGTATTCTTCACCGACGTGCGCATCCCCGACAGCCAGCGCCTGGGCAAGGTGGGTGAGGGCTGGAAGGCCGCGCTCACCACGCTGATGAACGAGCGGCTGGCGGTCGGTCTGCCGTCGGGCGGCCTCGATGTCGACGAGCTGATGGAGCTGGCGCGCGACACCGACCTCGAGGACGGGCCGGCGATCAAGAACCAGCAGGTGCGCGGCAAGATCGCCGACTGGTACGTCCAGCAGCAGGGGCTGAAGCTCACGCGCTACCGCACCCTCACCGCGCTCAGCAAGGGCCAGACGCCGGGGCCGGAGTCGTCGATCATCAAGATCGTGGCCGCCCCCAAGATGCAGGACATGGGCGCCTTCGCCATGGAGCTGATGGGGCCGGCCGGCATCATGAAAGAGGAGGTGCCGCACGCCGCGGGCTTCCAGGCGCAATGGATCGGCGGCGCGGGCTTCCGCATCGCCGGCGGCACCGACGAGATCCTGCGCAACATCGTGGCCGAGCGGGTGCTGGGCATGCCGGCGGATATCCGCGTCGACAAGGACATCCCGTTCAACAAGCTCGGGAAGGGTTAGGCTGGGGGCGCGCGACTCCAGTCGCGCGTCTTCGGTGATCGCAATGAAGACCGCGCCACTGGAGTGGCGCGCCCCCAGCGGAGAGGAACAATGAACCGTCTCGACGGCAAGGTAGCCTTTCTCAGCGGCGCGGCGCGCGGCATCGGCGGCGCGACCGCGAAGCTGATGGCGAGTGCAGGCGCCAAGGTGGCGATCGGCGACGTTTTAGACGAGCGCGGCCGGCAGACGGTCAAGGAGATCGAGGCGGCCGGTGGGCAGGCGCTGTACGTGTCGCTCGACGTCACCCAGGAGGCGAGCTGGGCCGCCGCCATGGACGCCACGCTCAAGAAATTCGGCAAGCTCGACGTGCTGGTGAACAATGCCGGCATCTTCGTCGGCAAGGGCGTCGAGGAGGCGAGCCTCGACGAGTGGAACAGGCTCGTGGCGGTCAACCTGACCGGTGTGCTGCTGGGCACGCGCGCCGCCCTGCCGCATCTCAAGGCGAGCGGCGCCACGAGCGCGCATGGCGCCGCGATCGTCAACCTGGCCTCGATCGCCGGCCTGGTCGGCTCGCAGCTCGACCCGCTCTATTCGCTGACCAAGGGCGGCGTGACGCTGTTCACCAAGTCGACGGCGCTGGAGTTCGGCCGCAAGGGCTACAAGATCCGCGTCAACTCGATCCATCCCGGCCTCATCGAGACCGACATGGGCCAGCAGACCTTCGCGATGCGCGCCCGCCAGCAGGGCACCAACGACACCGAAAAGGCCCGCCAGGCCACGCTCGCCTTGCACCCGATCGGCCGGCTCGGCGTCGCCGACGACATCGCCAAGGGCATCGTGTTCCTCGCCTCGGACGATGCGGGCTTCATGACAGGGGCCGGCCTGGTCGTCGATGGCGGCTGGACCGCCCACTAGGAGAGAGTCATGCGCTTCGGGCTTCTGTACGAGCATCAGCTGCCGCGTCCCTGGACGGAAGGCACCGAGCATCGCCTGTTCAAGGATGCGCTGGCGCAGGTCGAACTCGCCGACTCGCTCGGCATCGACTACATCTGGGAAGTCGAGCATCACTTCCTCGAGGAATATGCCCATTCCTCGGCGCCGGAGGTTTTCCTCGCCGCCTGTGCCGCGCGCACCAAGCGCATCCGCATCGGCCATGGCGTGGTGCTGGCGCCGCCCGGCTACAACCACCCCGCCCGCGTCGCCGAGCGCATCGCCACGCTCGACCTGATCGCCGACGGCAGGGTCGACTGGGGCACCGGCGAATCGGCCTCGCGGGTCGAGCTCGAAGGCTTCGGCATCGATCCCGACCAGAAGAAGGCGATGTGGGCCGAGGCGGTCGAGCAGACCGCCAACATGATGGCGATGAGCCCCTATCCCGGCTTTGCGGGCAAGTTCTTCTCCATGCCCGTGCGCAACATCGTGCCCAAGCCGCTGCAGAAGCCGCATCCGCCGATCTGGGTGGCGTGCAGCCGCCGTGAGACCATCCATGCCGCGGCGCGCGCGGGCATCGGCGCGCTCACCTTCGCCTTCGTCGATCCCGCCGAGGCCGGCAAGTGGGCGCACGAATACTACGACATCATCAAGAGCGAGGAATGCGTGCCGATCGGCCACACGGTGAACGCCAACGTCGCCATGGTGACCGGCTTCTCGTGTCACGAGGATCGCGACGAGGCACGGCGCCGCGGCGCCGAAGGCTTCCAGTTCTTCGGCTATTCGCTGGGCCACTATTATGTCTACGGCCACCATCAGCCCGGCGTCACCGACGTGTGGCAGCGCTTCGAGGCGGCCAAGGACAAGCTGCCGGCGGTCGGGCAAGGCAGCGGCATCGGCACGCCGGCCGAGCTCACCCAGCATCTGCGGAGCTACCAGGAGGCCGGCGTCGACCAGGTCGTGTTCATCCAGCAGGGCGGACGCAACAAGCACGAGCACATCTGCGATTCGCTGAACCTCTTCGCCGCCAAGGTCATGCCGGCCCTGAAGGCTGATCAGGCGGCACGCGACGCGAAGAAGCAGGCCGAGCTGGCGCCCTTCATCGCGGCGGCGCTCAAGCGCAAGAAGAAGATGGCGCCGGTCGCGCCGGCCGCGGTGCCCACGGTCTCGGCCTACGGCCGCACCATCGTGCAAGAGAACCAGACCGCCGATGGCCCGACGCACCACATCGCCGCCGACATCACCGTGATGATGGACGACCCGGCGGAGAAGAAGAACAAGGCTGCGGCGGAGTAGGACTCAAGCGGACCGCGGGCCTCCAGGCCCGCATCATGATCATGAGCGGGCCTGGAGGCCCGCGGGTCCGCTGACTAAAAGATCCCTGCTGCCAAGCCCGCCGCCATCGCGGCCCCCAGCTCCTCGCATTGCTGCACGAAGGCAGGCTGCCAGGGGCCCTTGCAGAACAGCGGCTCCTGCACGGCGCGCCAGCGCAGGCCGGTGGTGATGGTCTCGACGCCGCGGCGCGTGCCGGTGCCGTCGCTGCCGGCGCGGATGTAGAGCGCATAGGGCAGGCCCTGCGTCTTCTCCAGCAGCGGATTGTAGGAGCGGTCGAAGAAATCCTTCAACGCGCCGCTCATGTAGCCGAGGTTTTCGGTCGTCCCCAGGACCACCGCCTGGGCCACCAGCACGTCGTCGGGACCGGCCTGCAGGGGCGCCACCACGCGCACCTCGATGCCCGTTTCGCTGCGCGCGCCGCGTTCGACGGCCTCGCGCAGGGAGAGGGTGTTCTCCGACGGCGCGTGCGCCACAATGAGCAGCCTTTTCGCCATGAAGGGTTTTACCCCGAGACGCGCCGCCATGCTTAGAAAACTCCTGATCGCCAATCGCGGCGAGATCGCCATCCGCATCGCCCAGGCTGCCAACGAACTCGGCATTGCCACGGTCGGCATTCATTCCGAGGACGACGCCACGTCGCTGCATGTCCGGCGTGTCGACGAGGCGATCGCGGTCAAGCGAAAGGGCGCGGCGGCCTATCTCGACATCGTGGGCGTGATCGCGGCGGCCAAAAAGGCAGGCTGCGACTCGGTGCATCCGGGCTACGGCTTTCTCTCCGAGAACGCGGACTTCGCCGAGGCCTGCGTCACAGCGAAGCTTGTTTTTGTCGGGCCAACGCTGGAGCAGCTAAAACTGTTCGGTGACAAGGCACGCGCTCGAGCGCATGCCGCGAAGTGCAAGGTTCCGGTGCTGCCGGGCACCGACGTGACCGACCTTGCGGGCGTCATGGCGTTCTTCAAGAAGCACGCGAAATCGGGCATCGCGCTGAAAGCCATCGCCGGCGGCGGCGGTCGCGGCATGCGATTGATCAAATCCGAGGGCGAGATCGCCGACGCCTTCGCCCGCGCCACGGCCGAGGCCAAATCGGC
>DATHNU010000519.1:0-6230 GCA_035485695.1 Reyranella sp.
GATAAAGGAGATGGCAAAATGACAGTCACCATCCGCCAGGTCGGGCCCTGCTTCGCGGGCGAGGTCTCGGGCATCGACATGCGCAAGCAGCTGACCCGTGACGAGGTGGCGGCGATCCATGCCGGCATGGACAAGTATGCCGTGCTGGTGTTCCACGACCAGAAGATCGACGACGCCCAGCAGCTCGCCTTCACCCAGAGCCTGGGCGACATCGAGCACGCCATCGGCACCAGCCTGCGCGCGGCCCATGAGGCGCGCCTGCCCACGACCTTCGCCGACGTCTCCAACCTCGACAAGAACAACACTCCGTTCGCGCGCGACGACCGCCGCCGGCTGTTCGCCATCGGCAACCGTCTGTGGCACTCCGACAGCTCGTTCAAGGCGGTGCCGGCGAAGTACTCGCTGCTGCACGCCATCAGCATCCCGTCGAAGGGCGGCGACACGCAGTTCGCCTATATGCGGGCGGCCTACGATGCGCTGGACGACGAGACCAAGGAAGAAGTCGAGGACATGGTGTGTGAGCATTCGCAGATGTTCTCGCGCCAGCTCATCGGCTTCACCGATTTCACCGACGAGGAGCGCGAGCGTTTCAAGCCGGTCCTGCAGCGCATGGTTCGCACCTTGCCGGCAACCGGCAGCAAATCGCTCTACCTGTCGTCCCATGCCGGCGGCATCATCGGCTGGCCGATGCCGGAAGCGCGCGGCTACCTGCGCGACCTCGTCGAGCACGCCACGCAGCGCGAATTCGTCTACACCCACAAATGGCGGGTCGACGATCTGGTGATGTGGGACAACCGCCAGACAATGCACCGCGCGCGGCCCTTCCCGGCGCACGAGCCGCGCGACATGCGACGCACCACCCTGGCCGGCGACGGGCCGACGGTGGACCAGGCGTTCGCAGCGCCTCGCTCAAGCCAGCGAATTCCCGAGCAGGTGCCCGCCCAGTAGCAGCAGGCCGACGAAGAAACAGCGTCGGAACAGGCCGGCGGAGAGCCTCAGCCGGACGATCTGGCCGATCCACATGCCGGCGCCGGCCACGACCAGCGCAACACAGGCGGGCGTCGCCATCGAGACATCGAAGCCGCCCGCCGCCGCCACGTTGACCGACAGAGCCAACGTCGAGACGGTGAAGGAGAGGCCCAGCGCCTGGACCAGCTCTTCTCGCTCGAGCCCGATGGCCTGCAGATAGGGCACCGCGGGGATGACGAACACGCCCGTCGCCGCCGTGATCGCGCCGGTGATGGCCCCGGTTGCCGGCCCTAAAATCGGTTCACGGTCCCGCGCCAGGGTGAAACGCACGGAAAACAGGCCCGTGAGCGCATAAAGCGCCAGGGCACCGCCCAGCAGCGCCGTTCCGTAGCGCGCACCGACACCGGTCATCAGTCCCAGGCCGGCCCACGTCCCAAGGCACACCGACAGCATCGTCGGCCACAGACGCCGGACGAGCGGCCGCAGCGACGGTCCTCCGACCATCTGCCAGACGTTGGTCAACAGCGACGGTAGGATCAGGAGGCCGGCCGCCTCGACGGGCGGCATGACGATGGCCAGCAATCCCATGGCGATGGTCGGCAGGCCGAGGCCGATCACGCCCTTGACGAAGCCGGCCAGGAAAAACACCGCGCCGACGAAAAGGAGGGTTTTATCCAGCATGAGTCGAAGCTGCGGACGACGGAGCCGGCTGGCAATGCGGAGGTTCCGGTATTAGCCTTCGGATCAGACGAAGGCTCGGAGGAACCCATGCGTTTCGATCTGGTCGACTTGCGGCTTTTCCTTCAGGTCGCCGAGGCTCGTAGCATCACCCACGGTGCCCGCCGCGCCAATCTCGCCCTTGCCTCGGCAAGCGAGCGCATCCGCGGCATGGAGCAAAAGCTCGGCGTCGCCCTTTTGGCGCGCGACCGGCGCGGCGTCTCGCTGACGCCGGCCGGCCAGAGCGTCGTCGACCATGCGCGGCTGATCCTGCGGCAGGTCGAGTCGCTGCAAGGCGAACTGGGCGTGCATGCCCGCGGCCTCACCGGCACCGTCCGGGTGCTGTCCAACACCGCGGCCTTCAGCGAGCACCTGCCGAAGCTCCTGGCCTCCTTCCTGACGCAAAATCCGGCCATCAGCGTCGACCTCGAGGAGCGCGAAAGCAGCGACATCGGCGCGTTGATCGCGTCGGGATCGGGCGATATCGGCATCGCCTCCGAGACGGCGCTGTCGGACGCGCTCGAAACCCTGCCCTTCCGCACGGATCGGCTCGTCGCCGTCGCTGCCGCCAGCGATGCGCTCTCCAAGCGGCGGCAGATCCGCTTCGGCGAACTGGTCGGCCGGAATTTCGTCGGCCTGCCCCACGACAGCGCGCTGCAACTGCATCTCGCGCGCCATGCGGCGCTGCAGGGCGCTGCGATGAGGCTGCGCGTCCGGGTGAGCGGCTTCGACGCGGTCTGCCGCATGGCCGAGGCGGGGGTGGGTATCGGCATCGTGCCCGAGGTCGCGGCCCGACGCTGCCGTCGGTCGATGCGCGTCGCCGTCATCCCGCTTGCGGAAGCGTGGGCGATGCGCAGGCTGGTTCTGTGCGTTCGCCAGATGAGGGAGCTGGCCGTTCCCGCCCGCCGGCTGGTCGAGCATCTGGGGCGCGAGGCTGCCCTGACCAAGGATGCCTGAGCACAAGTCGCCGAGGGATCGCCGGAGTAGCCAAACCATCACCTCATCCTGAGGAGCCGCGCGTAGCGCGGCGTCTCGAAGGATGGCAACAGTCGTGGTGTAGCCCACCCTTCGAGACGCGGCCCTACGGGCCGCTCCTCAGGGTGAGGTGAGATCTAATTCTTCAGCAAAGCCGCCATGATGCGCTCGCGCGTCAGCGGCATGTCGTGGATGCGCACGCCCAGCGCATGGGCGACGGCGTTGCCGACCGCGGCCGCGGTCGGTCCGACCGTGCATTCGCCGACGCCGATCGAGGGATTGCCGGCGTCCGGCACCAGCTCGACCTGCATGTCCGGCACCTCGCTGAAGCGCAGGATCGGGTAGCCGTCCCAGTCGCGCGAGGCGATGCCGTTCTCGTCGAGGCGGACCTGTTCCTTCAGCGTCCAGCTCACGGCCTGGACGATGCCGCCCTCGAGCTGGTTGCGCGCGCCATCGGGATTGACCACCAGGCCGGCATCGACCACGGCCCACACGCGATCGACCTTCACGGTCTCCTGCACGGTGACCGCGGCCGCTACCGCGGCATAGGCGGCGCGGTTCTTGTAGCGGGCGAAGGCGAGGCCGAGCCCTTTGCCGGTGCCGGCCGGGCCGCGCGACGCCCAGTCGGCGCGCTTTGCCACCAGCTCGATCAGCTTGCGCGCGCGCGGCTCGGACAGGATCGACAGGCGATAGGCGACCGGATCTTCACCCGCGCGCGCCGCCAGCTCGTCCATCAGGGATTCAATGGCATAGACATTGGGCAGCGCGCCCAGGCCGCGCAACGCCGAGGTGCGGACGGGCGGGCGCAGCACCAGGTGGTGCAGGATGCGATGCGCCGGCACGTCGTACAGCGGCACGGCATTGCGCGTGCCGCCGCCGCCGCGCGCCTCCGGCGGATCGGTCGGCGTCACCTCGGGCGGCGGATTCGCCAGGGCCTCGGACGCCAGCAGGTACCCGCTGCCGCTGCCCGGCCGTTGGACATGGGTCGGGCTAAAGATTTCGGTCGTCCAGTCGGCCGGGCGGCCGCGCTCGTCGAGATCGACATGCAGGGTCACCAGCATGGCGGGGCCCACCGGCTCGAAGCCGAACTCCTCCTCGCGGCGCCATTGCAGGCGGATGCACCGGCCGGGCAGGCGCCGGGCGATCAGCGCGGCGTCGAGGGCGGCATCGTCGGCGCCGTTGTGGCCGTAGCAGCCGGCGCCGTGCAGATGGCGCGCGGTGATGGCCTCGGTTGGCAGGCCGAGCACCATCGCCAGGTTCTTGCGCAGCGGATGCATGCCCTGGCCGTGCGACCACACCGTGAGATGGCCGTCGCGGAACTCGGCCAGCGCGCAGGACGGCGCCATCGAGGCATGCGCGATGTAGGGTCGCGAGACGGTGATCTGCACCAGCCGCTTGGGCGGTGCGGTCGGCGGCTCCGCGCCGATGCGCCGGTCTTCGCTGGGCTGACCTTTCAGCCAGGCGGCCTCCTGCTGCTCGGGATCGATGCGCCGCACGTTGTCCCACGTGGCATGCAGCGGAGCGGCAGCCGCGGCGGCCTCGGCGACGC
This sequence comes from Reyranella sp., assembly GCA_035485695.1. Lineage (GTDB taxonomy): Bacteria > Pseudomonadota > Alphaproteobacteria > Reyranellales > Reyranellaceae > Reyranella. Next base: position 4,211 of record DATHNU010000519.1, read on the forward strand.
TCTCGATCGGACTGACGAAGGCGACGAAGTTGGCTTCGCGGACGATCTCCACTTCGCCTTTCGCTGCGCGGCGGATCGCTGCCTCGTCAAGCGCCGCCAGGGTGGCGCCGCGGCTGGGCTGGCGCAGCGTCCGGGCATGCAGCAGGTCTTTGGGCACGAAGTCGTGCACGAAAGCGGCACCGCTCACCTTCGCCGGCAGGTCGATGCGCGGCACGCTCTGGCCGACCACCTTGTAGGACGCGGCGGCCTTGACCGGAGTCGTGCCGGTGACGGCCTGGCTGAGATCGATCTCGTGCGCGACCGTCCAATAGTCCTGCCCGGTCGCCTCGCCGTTCTGCAGGAATTGTCCGTCGACCACCGAGAGCTCGTCGCGGCTGCAATTGAGCCTGAGCGCTGCGCGCTCCAGCGCCTTGGCGCGCACCTCGGCGCAGACCAGCCGCACCGACCCGCCCGACACTTCGACCGACAGCGAAGACGTCGTGTAAAGCTCGTCGGGTCCATGGGTGGTGTCGCCCGACAGCACGGCGACCCGGTCGAGCGGCACGTCGAGCTCGTCGGCCGCGATCTGGCCGATGGCGGTGACGACGCCCTGGCCGATCTCGACCTTGCCGGTGGCGATGCGCACGGTGCGGTCGGGCTGGAAGTGGATCCAGCGGTCGAGGCGCGGATTTTCGACCAGGCTGGCCGGCAGGGCGGGCGCCGTCATGCCGGCCTCCCGTTGCGCAGCGTCGCCGCGGCACGTTCAACCGCGCGCAGGATGCGCTGGTGCGTGCCGCAGCGGCAGAGATGCTTGTCCAGCGCCTCGACGACCTCGCCGCGGCTCGGGTTCGGATTGCGATCGAGCAACGCCTTGGCGGACATGATGATGCCGCTCAGGCAATAGCCGCATTGGCCGGCCTGCTCGTCGAGGAAGGCCTGCTGTAGCGGGTGCGGCTTGGCCGGCGTGCCCAGCCCCTCGACCGTGGTCACCGTCCGGCCGGCGACTGTGCCGATCTCGCGCGTACAGGCATAGGCCGGCTGGCCGTCGACCAGCACCATGCAGCAGCCGCACTGTTCCAGTCCGCAGCCATAGCGCGTGCCCATCAGGCCGAGATGGTTGCGCAGGACTTCCAGCAGCGAGGCCGTCTCGGGCGCGCCGACCTGGCGCGGCTCGCCGTTCACGGTGAATGCGATGTCCATTGCGGCAGCTCCCCCTTTTATGCCGCCAAGATAGCGCGCTGAGGGCGCGCCACTCCAGTGGCGCGTCTATGGGAGCGCGCTCGCCCTGCAAAGCCTCCACCTCACCCTGAAGAGGCCCGCAGGGCCGTCTCGAAGGGTGGGCGACACTATCGTTGTTGCCGACCCTTCGAGACGCCGCGCGGAGTTTACCCCGAGGTATTCGAGGGGCGCGGCTCCTCAGGATGAGGTTGTTTGTGAATCAGCATTCTATGAAGCTGGCCCTAGTCGCCCTTCAGGCCGGCCGCCTTGATCAACGGCGCCCATTTGACACGCTCCTGGACCTCGAGTTTGGCCAGCGCCTCCGGCGTGCCGCCGGCGGGTTCGAAGCCGAGCTGCAGCAGGCGCTCCCGCGCCTCGGGTTGGGCCAGGATCTTGGTCACTTCGGCATTCAGGCGGTCGTCGATCGGCTTGGGCGTCCCGGCAGGCGCGTAGAACGCATTCCAGGCCGTCATCTCGAAGCCGGGGACGCCCTGCTCGGCGACCGACTTCACGCCGGGCAGCAGCTCGCTCGACTTCAAGGTCGTGATCCCGAGCGCTTTCAGCTTGCCGGCAGCGACATGGCCGCGCGTCGCCGTTACCGTGTCGATGATCGTCTGCACCTGGCCACCGATCACTTCCGTCATGGCCGTCGCCGATCCTTTGTAGGGAACGCCGAAGAGCGGCGCGCCCGTCCGGTCCTTCAAGAGCTCGAACACGATGCGGGCGCTGTTGCTGGGCAGCGCCATGTCGATCTTGTCGGGCTTGGCCTTGGCGGCGGCGACCAGCTCCGCCACCGAGTTGGCCGGAAACGACGTATTGGCCG
>DATHNU010000520.1:0-3165 GCA_035485695.1 Reyranella sp.
TCCCGATATCCGCTGGGGGCGCTGCGACATCAAGACGGTCGCCCTGCTGCCCAACGTGCTCGCCAAGCAGGCAGCGCGCGAGAGCGGCGCCTACGAGGCCTGGCTGGTTGACGAGGAAGGCAGAGTCACCGAAGGCGCCTCGACCAATGCCTGGATCGTGACCCAGGACGGCGAACTGGTGAGCCGCCAGACCGACAACGGCATCCTGGCCGGCATCACGCGCCATACGCTGAAGTCGATGGTCGATGCGCTTCAGCTCAAGTTCGTCGAGCGGCCGTTCACGCTTGCCGAAGCCAAGCAGGCCAAGGAAGCGTTCATCACCAGCGCGACCTCGTTCGTGACGCCGGTGGTGAAGATCGACGGCGAGCCGGTGGGCGATGGCAAGGTCGGTCCGACGGCACGGCGGTTGCGCGAGGAATATGTACGCTTTGCGGCTTCCGGCGAGGCAGTGACGTGACGCTGCCGGCCGGCCTGAGGCCGCCGCGCGCCATCCTGTTCGACTGGGACAACACCCTGGTCAATACTTGGCCGACCATCGTCGAGTGCTACCATGACACTTTCACGGCGCTCGGCCAGACGCCATGGACTGCACTCGAAGTGCGCAACCGCGCGCACGGTTCGCTGCGCGACGTTTTCCCCAGCCTGTTCGGCGCGCGCGCCGGTGAAGCGGAGAAGGTCTTCTACGAGACGTTTTATCGCATCCATCTGGAAAGGCTGGAGCCGCTGCCCGGCGCCGCCTCCCTGTTGGCCCGCTGCAACGAACTCGGCTGCTATGTCGCCGTCGTGAGCAACAAGGTGGGGGACAATCTGCGGGCGGAGCTTGCCCATCTCGGCTGGCAGCGCTGGATCTCACGGGCGGTCGGCGCCAAGGACTGCGAACGCGACAAACCCGCCCCGGACCCGATCTTCCGGGCCCTCGACGGCACGGGAATTGCCCCGGACGAGACGGTATGGATGGTGGGCGACACCGCGGCGGACCTCAAATGTGCCCACGCTGCGGGCTGTCTACCCGTTCTCGTGGGCGATCTGGAGCAATTGTCAGAGGCTCTGTTGGCTCATCCGCCGCGTCTGCGCGCACGCGATTGTCATGAGTTGGTGGCATTGCTTTGAACCGCGCGTTCCCTATATTCGTTCTAACTCGGTAGCGGGTAGAAAGACCCGCGCCTTCCCAACCGGCGACCTTCTCGGCAGCCGGCCGCCCAGCAAGAGGCCAAGAACATGAGCGAAAAGGCACAGAACGTTCAGGACGTCTTCCTGAACCACCTGCGCAAGAACAAGACGCCCGTCACGATCTTCCTTGTGAACGGCGTCAAACTGCAGGGGATCGTTACCTGGTTCGACAACTTCTCGGTGCTGTTGCGTCGCGACGGCCATTCGCAGCTTGTCTACAAGCATGCGATTTCGACCATCATGCCGGTCACGCCGGTGCAGCTGTTCGACGGGGATAAAGCCGACGCCGCAGGCTGATTTGATCGACGAGCAGAACGGACAGGACAAGCGCAAGCGCAAGGCTTTCGACACCGTGCGGCCGGCAACGGTCGCCGCGGTGCTGAGCCCGTACGCGTCCGGCGCCCGCGGCGAGGAGCGCGACCGCGAGGCCAAGCTCGACGAGGCGGTGGGCCTTGCCCGCGCGATCGATCTCGACGTGCGGCTGGCCGAAACAGCGCCGTTGCGGCGGCTGACGCCGGCCACGCGGGTCGGCAAGGGCGTCGTCGAGCGCCTGAAGGCGGCGGTGGAAGAGCAGGGCATTGGTCTGGTCATCGTCGACGACAAGTTGACGCCCGTGCAGCAACGCAATCTCGAGAAGGCGTGGCAGGCCAAGGTCATCGACCGCACGGGACTGATCCTGGAAATCTTCGGCGCCCGCGCCCGCACGCATGAAGGCCGGCTGCAGGTCGAACTGGCCGCCCTCGACTATCAGCGCGGCCGCCTGGTGCGCTCATGGACCCACTTGGAACGCCAACGCGGCGGCTTCGGGTTCCTGGGCGGCCCCGGCGAATCGCAGATCGAGATCGACCGCCGCCTGATCGGCGAGCGCATCGTGCGCATCAAGCGCGACCTCGAGGGCGTCCGCCGCACGCGTGCCGTCAATCGTGCCGGCCGCAAGAAGGCGCGGCTGCCGACGGTCGCCCTGGTCGGCTACACCAATGCCGGCAAGTCAACGCTGTTCAACCGCCTCTCGGGCGCCGACGTGATGGCCAAGGACCTCCTGTTCGCCACGCTCGATCCCACCATGCGCTCGATCAAGCTGCCCAACGGCAAGGGTTGCGTGATCTCCGACACGGTTGGCTTCGTCTCCGACCTGCCGACCCACCTCGTCGCCGCCTTCCGCGCCACCCTGGAAGAAGTGGTCGAAGCCGACTTGATCGTGCATGTGCGCGACATCTCCCATCCCGAGACGGAGCAGCAGCGCGCCGATGTCGAAACCGTGCTGCGCGAGCTGGGCGCGATCGGGGAGGGCGAGGGCACGCCGCTCATCGAGGCGCTGAACAAGATCGACGCCCTGCCGGAGGAGGCGCGGCGCACCCTGCAGACACGCTCCGCCACCGGCGCCGAGCGAGCCCGCCAATACCCGGTTTCGGCTCTGACGGGCGAGGGGATCGACCAGCTGCTCGAGGCGGTCGGCGATTTCCTGGCCCGTGCAAGCGAAGCGCGCGAAGTCTCGGTGCCGCTGAGCGATGGCGCTACGATCGCCTGGCTCTATCGCCACGGCGAGGTGCGCAGCCGCCGCGACGACGGCGAAATGGCGCTTTTGACCGTGGCGCTCGACGCCGCGGCTTCGGCGCAGTTCGAGCGGCGCCTGGCGCGTTGACAGCCGACGGTGGCCCTTCCTATCTATACGCCGCCCAATTCAGACGAAGGAAAGATCATGAAATTCAAGCCCTTGCACGACCGGCTCCTGCTGAAGCCGTTGGCCGCCGAGACCAAGACCAAGGCTGGCATCATCATTCCCGACACCGCCCAGGAAAAGCCCATGCAGGGCGAGGTCGTGGCCGTCGGTAAGGGCAAGCGGCTGGAGGATGGCCGTCTGGAGCCGCTGGGCGTGAAGGTCGGCGACAAGGTGATCTACGGCAAGTGGTCGGGCACGGAAGTGAAGCTCGACGGCGTCGAGCACGTGATCCTGAAGGAAGAGGATCTGTTCGGAGTCGTCGGCTAAGGCGATGC
>DATHNU010000521.1:0-2649 GCA_035485695.1 Reyranella sp.
GTCGGCGCCCAGTGGGGCGACGAAGGAAAAGGCAAGATCGTCGATTGGTTGTCGGAGCAGGCCGACATCGTTGTGCGCTTTCAGGGCGGGCACAATGCCGGCCATACCCTCGTCATCAATGGTGAGACCTACAAGCTCGCGTTGCTGCCGTCCGGCGTGCTGCGGCCCTCGAAGCTCGCGGTGATCGGCAATGGCGTGGTGTTCGATCCCCAGGCCTTTCTCGACGAGGTCGCGAAGCTGAAGGGGCAGGGCGTTGCGGTCAGCCCTGAAAATCTGCGCGTCGCCGAGAACGTCACGCTGATCCTGCCGCTGCATCGCGAGCTTGATGCGCTGCGCGAGAGCTCCAATGCGGTGACCGCGATCGGCACGACCCGCCGCGGCATCGGGCCTGCCTATGAGGACAAGGTCGGCCGCCGCGCGATTCGCCTGATGGATCTCGCCGATCTCGACACGCTGCCGCACAAGATCGATCGGCTGCTCGCGCATCACAATGCACTGCGCCGCGGGCTCAAGCTGGAAGAGATCGACGGCAAGGGCATTTTGCGCGAGCTGACCGAGATGGCGCCGAAGCTGTTGCCCTACGCGGAGACGGTGTGGCGGCTGCTCGATGCCAAGAAGCGCGAGGGCAAACGCATCCTGTTCGAGGGCGCGCAGGGCGCGCTGCTCGACGTCGACCACGGCACCTATCCCTATGTCACGTCCTCCAACACGGTGGCGGCGCAGGCGGCGACCGGAACTGGCATGGGCCCGGGCGCGGTCGGCTATGTGCTGGGCATCTGCAAGGCCTATACGACGCGGGTCGGCCAGGGGCCGTTTCCCACCGAATTGAAGAACGAAATCGGCGAAGAGATCGGCCGCCGCGGCAAGGAATTCGGCGTCAACACCGGACGCAAGCGGCGCACCGGCTGGTTCGACGCCGTGCTGGTGCGGCAGACCGTCCGTACCTGCGGCATCAACGGGCTGGCGCTGACCAAGCTCGATATTCTCGACGGCTTCGACAAGATCGAAGTCTGCACCGGCTATTCGCTGGACGGCAAGGAAATCGATCATCTGCCGGCGGGCGAGGGCGCCCAGGCGCGGGTGGTGCCGATCTATGAGACGATCGAGGGCTGGAAGCAGCCGACCGCCAATGCCCGGTCGTGGGCGGACCTGCCGGCCCAGGCCATCAAATATGTCAGGAGGGTGGAAGAGCTGGTGGGTTGTCCCATCGCCCTGCTTTCCACGAGCCCCGAACGCGAAGATACTATCCTGGTCCAAAACCCGTTTGAGGCTTAACGGGATATTACTGGAAAGCGCGCACAGTTGAGTTGATATGGCCGATTACTACCCGCTGATCGCTCGCGCCATCGCCGGACTGGACCCCAGTGCCCCCGGCGAAAGCCGTCGTGCGCTCTATGAGCGGGCCCGTGCCGCGCTGATCACCCAGCTCCGCGGCGTCCAGCCGCCGCTTTCCGAATCCGAGATCACCCGTGAGCGGCTCTCGCTGGAAGAAGCCGTGCGCAAGGTCGAATCGGAAGCGGCCCAGCGCGCCCGCGAGGCCCGTTCGAGCGGTGGGGCCCCCCGCGCCGGCGATGCCTTCCGCCGCGGCACGCCGCGTTCTGCCGATGGCGCCGCGACCGCCCAGCCCGCAGCAGCAGGCCCGTCGGCACGGCCACCGCGGCCCTCGGCCCCGCCAACGCCACCGCCTTCGCGTAACGACCGTCCGCCGCTCGGGCAGGAGGATCGGCCGGATCAGCCGGCGCGTCCGCCCCGTGCCCCGCGCCCCGATTCACCGTTCCGGCCGTCATCCCCGCCGCCGCCCCCGTCCCCGCCGCCGATCTCGCTTGAGGACCCGCCGCTGCCGCCGGTTCGCGACCGTGCGCCCCCTCCGGTGCCAGGCCCGGGCCGACGCGGCCTCGACAATGGCGGTCCGCCCGCACCCGGCGTGCGCGGGTTTCGCGACATCGCCGCCGATGCCGACGATCTCGGCCGCGCCGCCGCCCAAGCCAACCGGGCCGCGCGGAAAACCTACGCCAACGTGCCGTCGCCCTCGCCGGAGTTCGACCGGCTGGAGCCCAGCCTCGAGCCGGGCGACCAGCCCTTTTCCTACGATGAGTCGATCGACGAGGGGGACCGCTATACGCCGCCTCCGCCGCCCGCGCCGCGCACGCGGATCGGCGCCGATCGCGATCGTGAGCCCAAGCCCAAGCGTGCCCGCGCCGGCACCGTGTTTCCGTTCAAGAGCGCGATTGCCGTCGGTATCGTTTTGATCCTGGTGGGTGCTGCGATCCTGTGGGGCAAGTCGGTGGTCTCCGGCGTTAGCGGGCTGTTCAAATCACAGCCCGCGGTCGAGCAGCCAAAGGACACTTCGACGCCGCTGTCGAAGCCGAAGATTCCCGATCGCGTCGGCCAGCCGTCCACCTCGTCGGGGGATCAACCGGTCGCGCCAGTGGCGCAGCGCGTCGTGCTCTATGACGAGGATCCGTCCGATCCGAAGGGCAAGCAATATGTCGGCTCGGTGGTGTGGCACACCGAACCGATCAAGGCGACCGGCAACCAGAAGCCGGATATCGCCGTGCGCGCCGACATCGAAATTCCCGACCGCAAGTTCAAGATGACGATGTCGTTCCGCCGCAACACCGACGCATCGCTGCCGGCGAGCCACACCGC
>DATHNU010000522.1:0-2950 GCA_035485695.1 Reyranella sp.
GAAAAGCAGCGTCGTCTGCAGGCGGGCGTTGGCCCGATTGAACTCCTGGTCGTGGTGCTTCAGGCCGCCGAGCAGAAACGCCGCGCCCAGCATGAATAGCGTGTTGGTGACAATCGCGCCGGCAATGGACGCCTTCACCAACATGTACTGTCCTGCGGCCAACGCGGCCAGCGCGATCACCAGCTCGGTCAGGTTTCCCAACGTGGCGTTGAGCAGGCCGCCGATCGTGTCGCCGGTCTTGGACGCCACCGCTTCGGTGGCGTGGCTGAGCAGCGTCGCCAGCGGCACGATGGCCAGCACGGAGAGCACGAACAGCAGCGTGTGCGACTCGGGCGCGAGCCGGCGGGCGACGAACAGCACCGGCACGAAGCCCAGCAACCACAATATCGGATTGTGGCGAATTTCCCTGAGCAACGGCGTCATGGTCCCTCCTCAGCCGCCAAAGGCGATGGCAATGCCGACCAGCAACACGCCGGACAACATCATGACAAGGCCGGTGCGCAGGCCGCCGCCGCCGATGGAGCGCGCCCAGTAAAAGCCGACCACGAACAACAAGGCAACCAGCACGATGTTGGAGACACGCAGTGCCACGACCGGGTCGGCGATCAGCAGGAACGGGATGGCCGGAGGCAGCGCGGACGCAACCACCAGGATGAACACGGCGACGGCGCTGCGCAGGTCGTCGACCGTGATCCGGCTGGGCTTTGCCTCGCTGTGAACGACCATGCCCCGCAGGCTGCCATAGAACTGCTCGCGATCGTCATTCCAGCCATAGGATCCGAAGCGCGGTTCGAGGGCTTGCCGGACAATGGCGAGACCGGCCGCATCGTCGCGCGCCGAGCGGATGGCCTCCATCAGCTTGGCATTCTGGGTGCGTACGAAGATGGCGGCCATGACATAGAGGGCCGCGTCGATCACACCCCAGGCGACATTGCAGCCCAACGCAGCGATGAACAGCGCGCGCAACGAGTCCCGGTCGATGCCGGCGATCACGCTGGCGCCGAGCGTGCAGGTCAGCACCATGATCAGCCCGAACAGGATCTCGGCCAGGCTTTCGGCAGGGTCGAGGAAGCGATTGAGGTAAGAGATGGGCTGCCTCCCCTGCTGCCGGTTCACGGCGTCGGCGTTGCTTTCTGGCCGGGCACGCCCAGCGAGACCACGAAGGTCAGCCACGCGGTCCAGCCCTGCGGCCGGTTCTGGCCGGCGAACTCGTAGTAGCCGCGGGCGCTCAGTGACGCCGAGCGGTGGCCCAGCGCGAAATCGTAGCCGAGCTGCGGCCCGACGCCGGCAACCCGCGAGATGAACGGCCCCAGCGTGGCGCCGGGCCCGCTGTCGGCAGTGATCTGCTGATAGAAGTAGCCGGCGGCGCCGGCCAGGAAGCGCTCGGTCAGGTAGTACGACGCCGAGATCTCGACATGCAGGTCGATGCCGCTCTGGTAGGCCGTGTAGGGATTCATGAAGTTGTAGGTGAGGCCGGCCACGGCGGAAAACTCCAGGCCCTTGCTTTCGTGGAACCAGGTGTAGCCGAGACCGCCGTCGAGCGCCCAGCGGCCCATCCCGACGGTGGCCTGGCGATTGACGTCGTAGGCGCCGACCGGGACGTTGGCCGTGACGTAGGCCATGAAGTTGTTGACCCCGCTGTTCCATTTCAGCGAGGCGGTCGGAAAGAGATCGCCGAACGCCGTCATCGAATCGCCGAGCGCACCGGAGATGCTGGCGCCCGACGGCGCGGCCAGGTTGGCCGACACGGTCGAGGCGTAGTTGCCCCACAACGCCGTGACGCCGAAGGCAAACTGGCCGCCCAGCACCTTCGGTTCGAAGGTATAAGTCGGCGTCAGCAGGATGTAGTTCGACGCCGTGTCGAGGCCGACCTCGATGCGGCCGCCGCGCGCGAAGCTCGCCGAGCGGCCGGCGCTGGCGCCGGCCGAATAGTAGGTCGCGTCGATCGACAGGCCGGGGTCGGACGGCACCGCCGCCTGGGTGGCATAGGTGCCCAGCAGCCAAAAGCTCGTGCCGCTTTCGTCGGCGAGCACGCCCTGGCGGCCGGCGACCAGGACGATGATCGCCGCTGCCAGAAGGGTCGGCATCCGGGCGCCCTTGCAACAACGAGGCATCGATGGCTCCTCCGTGGCGGAAGCCGCCCGTCGTCTAATGGCATCCGTCGCGACAAATATCACGGTTTGCGGCCACCTGGCTGCCGACGTTCCAGATCAACCGGTTGGCCTCCTGTCGACGTTAGTGCTGGCGCGGAAGCCTTGATTTTCCGTCATCCCGAGCGAAGCCGCCCAAAGGGCGATGAAGTCGAGGGACCTCCTCGTATCGCCGAGACAACAGAACGGGTCCCTCCGCTACGCCTCGCTTCGACTTCGCTCAGGGCAGGCGCTGCGCGAGGCTCCGGTCGGGATGACGGTGTTTTTGATCAGCGATAGGCCTAACGTTCCTTCGGGCGAGGAAGATTTCAGCGAGGAGGAACCCATGCCGCTTCTCTACACAAAGCAGGGCCATACCGGCATTCTGACACTCAGCCGTCCCGGGGCGCGCAACTGCTGGGGCCAGGACTATGCCGAGGGCCTGATCCGTCATCTCGACGAGGCGGCGGAGGATGACGAGGTGCGCTCCGTCATCCTGACCGGCGACGAGGCGGGCGGCGCCTTCTCGGCCGGCGCCAACCTCCGGGATCCCAATACCCACAACACGCGCTCGGCCGAGGCTCTCATCAAGCGCGTCGGCCGCGCGCGCAATTTCCCCTCCAACCTGGTGAGCGACTTCCCCAAGCCGGTGATCGCCGCCGTCAACGGCTATGCCATCGGCATCGGCTGCATCATCACCTTCTGCTGCGACCTGATCGTGGCGTCTGAGCGCGCGGAGTGGCGGCTGCCGCAGGTGGCGCTGGGCATCCTGCCCAACTATGGCGGCGCGACGCGGCTCGCCCGGATCATCGGCAAGGGGC
>DATHNU010000523.1:0-4714 GCA_035485695.1 Reyranella sp.
CTTCTCGACGCTGATGGGCGACGTGGTCGAACCGCGTCGCGAGTTCATCCAGGACAACGCACTGAAAGTAGCGAACCTCGATGTCTAGGACTCTGACGATCCTCACTACGGCGGCCCTGACCTTTGTTCTGGGGGCCCCGGCACCCGGATCGCTCGGCACGGCTTCGGCGCAGACCCAGTCGACAACGCCCGCGCCCCACCCCGGCACCAAGCTCAATTTCGCGGCCACCGTAGGTGGCGCCACTTTCGAGCGGTCGGTCTATTACGGGGCACCCCCCGCCAATCGCCCCGACCTGGGAACGAGCTACTTCTACTCGACACCCAAGAAGATGGTGATCACGGTCCAGGTGTTCGATGGCGGGCGACGCGTGCCGTCAGGCAGCGACAGTCCGATCGTGATCGGCGAGTTCGCCAACGAGCTCACCTCGCTCGAAGAGCAGGTCAAGAGCAGTGGCTACACCAATTTCCAGAAACCTGCGGTGCCGTCGAGCTGCACTTATGGCTCCGTAGCCTTCCGCTGCATCACCTTCAGCGCGGTCACCCAGGCGAATATGCGCGTCTACCAAAAGGTCTTGCTGACCGGATACCAGCAGCACTTCATCAAGATCCGTATCGACTGGGGTCAGAGCGCAACCCTGCAGCAGACCAGCGCCGACGCCGAGGCCGCTCTGCAGGCCTTCATCCCCGCGCTCTTCCACTGACGGCTACAGCACCATCTGCGTCTGGGTGACGACGGCCACAAGCTTGCCCTCGGCGGTCGTGATCCGCGTTTGCCACACCATGGTGCGTCGGCCGCGATGGATCGGCGTTGTCTCACCGATCACCGTGGCGCCGACCGGCGCCGGGCCGACGAAGTTGGTCTTGCTCTCGATCGTGGTCGTGCCCTTGCCTTCGGGCAGATTGAGCACGGTGGCGGCGGCGCCCAGCGTGTCGGCGAAGGCCATCACGGCGCCGCCGTGCAATATGTCGGGCCGGGTACAGAGCTCGGGCCTGACGACCATTTCGGCCTTCACGCCCGCCTCGCTCGCGGCGACAAACTTCAACCCCAGGACCTTGGCGAAGGGCAGTGGCTGGTCGTTCAGGAGCTGAAGCTTGTCCATGGTGCGTTTCCTCTAGGTCGCGGCGCCGAGCCGACGCAGGCCGAGATATTCCAGGATGGCGAGATCGGCCACGATCAGGGCCGCCACCACGATGCCTGCGATGCCGGCCGTGGTCCACGCCCGCCGGCAGGGCCAGCACCAGCACGCTGCCCGCCACCCAGGCAAGGTCGGCGGCGAAGATCAAGCGGGCCAGGCCTTGCGGCAGCGTCGGGCGCGAGGCGACCCAAGCACAGAGCGCACCGAAGGCGATCACGCCCAGGCCCAGCAGCTCGAGGATAAGGGGAAGATCCAAGCCAGCCACTTCGACGGGACTGTGCGCGGCAGCCCGGGCAAGCGGCCCGGCGAAGATCGCGAGCCCCGCACCCGAGACGACGGAGAAGACGGCGTTGCCCCACAGGGTGCGCCGCAGCAGGCGGTCGGATGAAGCGTTCATGACGTCCTCCTAGGGTGTATGGCGCGCCAGAAGTCGCACTGCCCCACCGCCGCAGCAATTACGCCCGAGGTAATCGGCGGACTTGCGTGCGGGTGCTACTCTCCCCGTCATGATGCGCACATCCTCCCCAACCGCGGTCTCCCAGACCATCGGCTCCCAGCCGGACATGTTCGGTCCCATGCTGCGCACCTGGCGGCGAAGACGGGGCGCCAGCCAGCTGGCGCTTGCCCTGCAGTCGGGTGTATCGCAGCGCCATGTCAGCTTCCTCGAATCAGGCCGCGCCAAGCCCAGCCGAGAGATGGTGGTCCAGCTCACGACCGCGCTCGACGTGCCGCTGCGCCAGCGCAACACCATGCTGCTGGCGGCGGGCTTTGCGCCGGTCTACCGCGAGACCAGCCTCGGCGCACCAGAACTGACGCCGGTGCGGCAGGCCATCGACCGCATGCTGAAGCAGCAGGAGCCCTACCCCGCCGTCGTCATCGACCGGTTGTGGAACCTCCTCGATGCCAATGAAGCAGCCAACGCTTTCACGATTTTCCTGTTCGAGGGGCCGCCGCCCGCGCCGCCCCCGGGCAAGCCGGCCAACCTGCTGCGCTGGCTGCTCGATCCCAAGGCGCTGCGCTCCAAGATCGCCAATTGGGAGGAGGTGTCGCGCTACCTGGTCTCGACGACCTACGCCGAGATCCTGGCCGACGGCGGCGAGCCCAAGGCGCTCGCCTTCATCCAGGAGATCATGGCCTACCCGGACGTGCCGGCCTCGTTCCGCAAGTTGCGCTTCGAGGAGCGCCCGCCGCCGGTGCTGACGGTCGACTACATCGTCGGCGGCAAGTCGCTCTCGGTCTTCACCACCATCGCCACTCTTGGGACCCCGCAGGACGTGACCCTTCAGGAAGTGCGCATCGAGTGCTTCTTCCCCGCCGACGACCGCAGCGACGCGCTGTTCAAGAGTCTAGCCGCCAAGAACTAAGGCCTGGAGAAGCGGCCGATCTGCTTAGCGGGAGTGTGCTTCCCGGACGGCATCATCGATGGCCACGCGATAGCGGACGTGCGGCCGCCGCGCGCCGGCGGCCAGCAGGGCATGGCGCACGGCCGGGGTGGCGCCAGTGACGAAAACGCGCACATCATGACGACCGGCCTTGCGGGCGATCGCGGCGATGACATTGGCTGCCGTCGAATCGACGAACGGCACGGCGGAGAAATCGATGATGAAGGCCTTGTGCCGATCGGCAATGCGATCGAGCACGGCGTTCAGCGTCGAGGCCGTGCCGAAGAAGAACGCCCCAGACAGGCGGTAGACCACGACGTCGCTGTCGGTCGCCAGCCGGGAATCGTAGGGCGGTCGCGGGCCTACTTCATCGGCCCGGTCCGACTGAACGAGAGGTGCATGCGCCTCGATATCGGTTGTGGCGGCCATGCGCTTGATGAACAGCACGGCGCCCAATGCAAAGCCCACGACAATGCCCTCGGTAAGGTCGCGGAACACCGTGAGCAGGAAGGTCGCGAGCAGCACGACCGCGTCGCCGCGCGAGCTCCGGAGCAGGGTCAGGAATTCGTACTTCTCCGCCATGTTCCAGGCCACCATCGTCAGCACGCCGGCCAGGGCCGCCAACGGCACATACGACGCGAGCGGCGCGGCGAGCATCATGAACAGCAGCAGGAAAACCGAATGCATCATGCCGGCGACGGGACCGCGGGCGCCGGCGCGCACGTTGGTCGCGGTGCGCGCGATCGTGCCGGTGGCGACGATGCCGCCGAACAGCGCCGAGGCGATATTGGCCACGCCCTGGGCCACCAGCTCGCAATTCGAGCGATGGCGCCGGCCGGTCATGCCATCGGCCACCACGGCCGACAGCAGCGATTCGATCGCCCCCAGCAGCGCAAAAGCAACGGCATCGGGCAGCACGGCTTGGATCTTGGCAAAGGAGAATGCCGGCAGTTGCGGCGCCGGCAACAGGGAGGGGATGCCGCCGAAGCGGCTGCCGATCGTCTCGACCGGCAGGGCGAGCGCCCAACTTGCGACGGCGGCAACGACGACGGCAATCAGGATACCCGGCCAGTGCGGCCGCAGCTTCTTGATGGCGAGCGTGAGAGCGATGACGAGCAGCGCCAGCGCCACCGCGGCCGGGTTGATGGTGTCGAGGGCGCGGGCGAGCGCCTCGACCTTGGCGACGAACGGCCCGGGCTCCTTGCCGGCGAGCGTCAAACCGAGAAGGTCCCTGATCTGGCTGGCGAAGATGATGACGGCGATGCCGGCGGTGAAACCCACGGTCACCGGATAGGGAATGAATTTAATGAATGTGCCGAGCCGCAGGAAGCCCGCCACCATCAGGAAGATGCCGGCCATCACTGTCGCCAGCAGCACGCCGTCGATACCGTGGCGATCGACCGCCGAGGCGACCAGGACGATGAAGGCGCCGGCCGGCCCGCCGACCTGGAAACGGCTGCCACCCAGCGCCGAAATGAGGAAGCCGCCGACGATCGCCGTGAACAGCCCGCGTTCCGGCGACGTGCCGGAGGCGATGGCGATCGCCATGGAGAGCGGCAGCGCCACGATCGCTACCGTGAGGCCCGCCATGGCGTCGGCCCGGAAGGCCGCCAGGCCGTAACCCTCGCGAAGCACCGTCACCAGCTTGGGCATGTAGAGCCCGGCGAAGCTTGGTCGCTCGATCAAGGGGGCAGATGGATGCTCGACGGTCATTTAACTAAATAATTATGTATAATCCACTCTTCACCATACCCGATGGGCTTGTCGTCACGAAGCAAGAATCGCGCTGGTCTTGTTTAGAGGCTTAGAACGCGCCGGCCAGCGAGCGCTCGCCCTGGGCTTTGCGGATCTCGTGGAAGCCATCGACCGTGCGGCTGATGATCTCGGCGACCGGCAGCACCTCATGGATCAGGCCGACCGTCTGGCCGGCGAGCGCCAGCGAGGCTTCCATGTCGCCGCCGAAATAGACGTCCTTCACGCTCTTGAAGATCGCGCGGTCGAACGAGCCCTCGCGGTCGATCGCCTTGGCGCGCTCGGTCCGCAGCGCACGCACGCACGGGCTGGATTTGCGATTCAGCATCACCGTGCCCGTGTCGTCTGACTCGATGATCGCCTGCTTGTAGTTCCGGTGCACCGGGCTTTCGGCGGCGCTGACGAAGCGCGTGCCCATCTGGATGCCCTCGGCGCCCAGCGCGA
>DATHNU010000524.1:0-3128 GCA_035485695.1 Reyranella sp.
CCGCCCTGCGTCGCCTCGAGGTCGATCACGTCGCGCAGCAGGATGCGGCCTTCATTGATCGCGTCGCGCCAGGCCAGCAGCGCGGTGATCGTCATCGGGCTCTCGCAGATGCCGCCGATCATCTTGTCCTGGCCGGCTTCGATGCGCTTGGCGATCTCGATCTCGCCCTCGCGGCTCAAGAGCTCGACGCTGCCCATCTCGCGCAGGTACATGCGCACGGGGTCGTCGGTGCGGCCGAGCTCCTCGTCCTCGCCGGTCGCTTCGGCCGCGACCACGGCGGTCTTGGCGGGCTCCGCCGGCGTGGCGGCGGGAGCCTCTTCCTGTTCCTCGGCCTCCACCACATTGACGCCGGCTTCCGACAGCATCGCCATGGTGCCCTCGATCTGCTCGGAGGACACTTCGTCGGGCGGCAGGGCGGCGTTCAGCTCGTCATAGGTGACGTAGCCGCGCTCCTTGCCCTTTTGGACGAGCTTCTTGAGCTCGGCGCCAAGGGTGTCGAGCAGGGGGGCATCAGGCCCCTCTTCGCGGGCGTCGGTGGCTTCAGGCTGGGCGTCGGGCGCGGTCTTGGTCGCCATTCGTTATCCTTAGGTGCGACAAACAGGTAAAACGGCCGGTTTTGGCCGTCAATTTGGCTGCAAGAAGGGGAAGCGGAGGAGGGCAACCCCCGCTAAAACTACCCTTCTACTATATGGGGTTTAAGTTCAAGCGGCGATAGGGGTGGCGGCAGGGATTTGGCTGCAGGCCAGCTATCCCGTGCCGGACTCGATGCTTTCCCGCCGCATTCGATCCAGAATCGCCTGGAGTCGACGCAGATTCTCCTCATTCATATCCTCGGCGAGGGCCTCTTCGGCCCGTTTCAGCTCCTCCGGATCGGCGGTCAGCTGGCTGAGGTGACGGGCGGCCCGGCGCCATTGGCTCACCCAGCCGTCGGCGTCGGCCGGATCGTCGCGGAAAACCTCCCGGGCCTTGGCCTGGGCAGAGGCCGCAACCCGCTGCAGTCCGCACCGCTCCAGATGTTCCTCGATCAGCCGGGCTTCAAGGGAGGGGCTCTCCGCGCGCCCTTCGGCCAAGGCCTCGTCGGCCGCCGGATCGACCCCTGAGGGGATCAGGGAAAGCGCATCCAGCAGCCCGCTGCGCAGGCGGCCC
Source organism: Reyranella sp. (assembly GCA_035485695.1). GTDB lineage: Bacteria > Pseudomonadota > Alphaproteobacteria > Reyranellales > Reyranellaceae > Reyranella. The sequence continues at coordinate 1,147 of DATHNU010000524.1, forward strand.
AACTCGGCATTGGTGATGGTGAGCGCCGCCAGATCTTCCGCCAGGATGTGCAGGAGCGCCGGCCGCTCGATCAGGGCCCCCAGCAGGGCGCGCTCCTGGCGCGAGCCGTCGAGATCAGTGCTGGAGCGCCGGGCGGCCGAGCCGGCGGCAAAGGGTGCGGGCTCCGGACCGGGACCGCGGAAGAACCGGCGTTCGCCCGGCCGCCATGCCGGCCTGTCGGGCCGCCTGAGATGGTCCAGGCGGCGGCGCATGTCGGTTCGGTAATAGTCTCGGACGACCGGGTCGGCGATCTCGGCCACCCGCTGCTCGACGGCGCGCTGCAGGCTGGCGCGGCGCTCCGGCGTGTCGGCCACTTTGCCCTCGGTCTCCATCTCCCACACCATGTCCGACAGCGGGCGGGCAAGTTCGAGGATGCGGCGAATGGCGTCGGAGCCTCGGACACGAATCAGGCTGTCGGGATCCTCGCCGGCGGGCAGCACCAGAAAGCGCAGGCTCTTGCCGGCGCGCAGCAGCGGCAGGGCGCGCTCGGCGGCGCGGGCCGCCGCACGCCGGCCGGCATTGTCACCGTCGAAGCAAAGGTAAGGCTCGTCGGCCAGCTTCCAGAGCTCGCCGAGTTGGCCTTCGGTGAGCGCTGTGCCAAGCGGCGCCACGGCACCGACGAAGCCCGCGCCGTGCAGCGCGATCACGTCCATGTAGCCTTCGGCCACGATCACGGCCGCGTCTTTGGTCGCGGCGATCCTGGCGCGGTCCAGGCAATAGAGGTTGGCGCCCTTGTGGAACAGCGGCGTCTCGGGTGAGTTGAGATACTTGGGCTCGCCCGCGCCCATCACGCGGCCGCCGAAGGCGATGACGCGGCCACGGCGATCGTTGATGGGAAACATCACCCGGCCGCGGAAACGATCATAGGGCTCGCGATTGTCCTCGGGCTGGATGACGAGCCCCGCCTCGACGATCTTGTCGACCGGCACGCCTTCTCGCTTCAGCGCCGCCAAAAGCCCGTCGCGCGAATCGGGTGCGAAGCCTAGGCGGAAATCGTCGATCGTCGCTTCTTCGAGCCCACGGCCGCGCAGATAATCGAGCCCCTGGCGTCCGACCGGCAGGCGCAGCTGCTTCTGGAACCAACGCGCCGCCTCTTCGACGACCTGCTGGAGGGTCGAGACGCGCTCGGCACGATCGCGTTCGGCCGGCGTGGCGCGCGGCACCGGCAGGCCGACCTCGCGCGCGAGCTTCTCGACCGCCTCCGGAAATGAAAGGCCCTCGGTCTTCATGACGAAGCCCACGACATCGCCCTTCTCGTGGCAGCCGAAGCAGTAGAAGAAGCCCTTCTTGTCGTTGACCGTGAAGGACGGCGTTTTCTCGTTATGGAATGGGCAGAGCCCCGCATACTCCGCACCCGAGCGCCGCTTCAGCGACACCTTGCGGCCGACAATGTCGGACAGGCTTACGCGCGCGCGTAGTTCATCGAGGAAGCCCGGGGGGAAGGCCATCCCTTAAGATGGCCTCGACGCGTTCAGCGCGCCATGGGGATTGAAAAGGATTGCGGGGAAACTCAGCCCGTCAGTGCCTTTTTGACGGCGGCCGACGCCTTGGCGAAATCCATCTGGCCGGCATACTTGGCCTTGAGCGCCGCCATCACGCCGCCCATGTCCTTGACCGTCTTGGCGCCGGCCGCAGCCACCGCCTCAGCGACTGCTGCCGCGACGGCCGCTTCGTCCATCTGCTTGGGCAGGAAGCGCTCGATCACCGTGATCTCGGCCTTTTCCTTGTCGGCCAGATCGGTCCGGTTGCCCTTTTCGTAGAGGACGACGGATTCGTTCCGCTGTTTGATCATGCCCTGCAGTATCGACAGGATGCGGTCGTCGGCGACGCCCTCGCGGCTGGTCTCGGTGCGAGCGGCGATGTCGACGTCCTTGAGCTTGGCCAGGATCAGGCGAATGGTGCCGAGCGCCGCGGTGTCGCGGGCGCGCATGGCGGTCTTCATC
>DATHNU010000525.1:0-3376 GCA_035485695.1 Reyranella sp.
CCAGCTCATCTCCTTCTACGGCGACAGCCTGCAGGGCGTTGTGCCGCAATATCTCGAAATGTCGATGACGCAGTTCGCGCGCAATCAGGAGCAGATGCGGCGCTACATGCAGAACGCCTTCGGCTTCAATCCCTTCCAGCAGTTCGAATCGATGGGCAAGCAGAACATGGCGATGTTCGAGAACGCCATGCGCATGTTCAACCCGTTCCGGCCCGGCCAGGCCGGACAGGCCCCGGGAACGGCGCCCATGACCAACGGACAGGAACCGCCCAAGAACGACGCGGCCGCTCCGCCGACCGAAGCCGCGATCGACGATCTCAAGCGCAAGCTCGACGAGCTGCAGAACCAGCTCGCCGAGCTCAGCAAGAAACCCTGATCGCGCCATGTCTGACGGACCACCACCGCTCAGGCGCGTCATGTCGCCCTGCATCGGCATCTGTACGATCGATCGCAAGAGTGGTTTCTGCCTCGGCTGCAAGCGCACGATCGACGAGATCGGCCGATGGGTGATGCTCGAGGATCCCCAGCGCCAGGCGATCATCGACCAGTTGCCGGGCCGGAAGTACTAGTCGCGATCCGCCTCGCCTCATGCTCCTCTCCCCCTTGGAGGAGAGGTTGGGTGAGGGGGGATAAGCGAAGGCTGCCTCCTGCATCACCCCCTCACCTAGCCTCTCCCCCAAGGGGGAGAGGAACACGAGGCGAGAGGCACGTGGTGGTGAGTCACCGCCCCTTGAACACCGGCTTGCGCTTCTCGCGAAAAGCCGATGTTCCCTCCTTGTAATCTTCAGTCAGTCCGGTCAGCACGTTCTGGTCGGCGTCCATATGAGAGCCAAGCTCGTCGAGCGCATGGGCGAATCGGTTGACCGTGCGTTTGGTCATGCGCAAGGGAATCGGCGGCTGGCGGGCGATCCTCTCGGCGAAGGCCAGCGCGGCCGTCAAAGCCTCGCCATCCTCGACCACGTTTTCGACCAGCCCCCACGCCAGCGCCTCGGCGGCGGAGATACGGTCCGACGCCAGGATGACCGCCTGCTTGGTGCGGGCCGGACCCATCAGCGCCAGCAGGCGCGGGATCGAGCCCCAACTCATGTTCATGCCGAGCTCGACCTCGGGAATGCGAAAATGCGCGCTCTTTCCGCAGGTGCGGAAATCGAACGACACGACCAGTGCGGCGCCACCGCCGATGCAATGGCCTTCGATGGCGGCAATCGTGACCTGATCCATCTCGTGCCAGGCCTTGCACATCTTGGGGCCAAGCCGCTGACGATGGATGCGCTCGCCGACCGACAGAGAATCGCGCTGGCGACCTTCCGTGTCTTTCAAATCGAAGCCCGCCGAGAAAGCCTTGGCGGAGCCGGTCAGGATCACGACCGACGTTTCAAGATCGTCTTCGAAATCGCACGGCACGTCGCGCAGCTCGCGCATTGCCTGTTGGCTCAACGCATTGATGTTGTCGCCGCGGTCGAAGCGCACCACCGCGATCCTGCCAGCGGACCCGAGGCCTTTCTCGATGTTGACGAACCGGCGCTCCATTCGTGCGTCCCTCCTGTGTTCGCCGCACGGTAGCGCCCCGGCTTTACAAGGGCGAGGCGCTTCGCTTGACTGCGGGCATGTCAAAATCGATCGGATCCGTCGCCCTCGAACGTCGCGTCGATGCGCTGTTCGCCCGTTACACCCGGCCCGGCTCGCCGGGCGCCGTGGCCGCCGTCATGCGCGGCTCGGAAATCGAGCTGTGCAAGGGCTATGGCCTCGCCAGCATCGAATTGAATGTGCCGATCCAACCGCGGACGCGCTTTCGCATCGCCTCGGTCAGCAAGCAGTTCACGGTGAGCGCCGCGCTGATGCTGGCCGAGGAAGGCAAGCTCAAGCTCTCCGATCCGCCGCACAAGTATCTCGCCAACCTCAAGCCGCTGCCCGTCACCATCGACCAGATGATGCGCAATGCGAGCGGCCTGCCCGACTTCCTCGAGTTGTTGCGGTTGGGCGGCCACGGTCTCGACAAGCCGGCGCGCCCGCAGGATCTTCTGGCGGCCTGCCTGCGCAACAGCCATCTCAACTTCACGCCGGGCAGCCGCTTCCTCTACAGCAACACGAATTTCCTGCTGCTTGGCCTGATCATCGAAACGATCGCCGGCAAGAAGCTGGGCGACGTCCTCGCCGAACGCATCTTCGGGCCGCTCGGCATGACCAGCACGCTGCTGGTGCACGAGATCGACACCGTGATCCCGGGCCTCGCCACGGGATATCTCGGCGATTTCGAGAGCGGTTTCCGCCGCGCCGCGCATGCCTATCCGCAGGGCGGCGAAGGCGGTCTCACCTCGACCGTGGAGGATCTGCTGATCTGGAGCCGGCATTTCGACCAGCCGGCGCTGTCGCCCAAAAACCTGCCGGCGCAACTGGCGGCCGCGGCGCCGCTCGCCGGCGGCCATGCCAACAAATATCGCCGCGGCGTGCAGGTCGACGACTTGCGCGGCCTCGCCACGGTCGGCCATGGCGGCCTGTGGCCGGGCTATCGCACGGAATTCCTGCGGGTGCCGCAGGCCGACCTCACCGTGGTGGTGATCGCCAATCTGGGCAGCATCGATCCGTGGCGGCAGGCGCGCGCCATCGCGACGCTGGCGCTGGAAGGCGACAAGCGATTGAAGCCCGCCTTGCCCGCCGTCACCGAGGCCGAGGTCAAGCCTCTGTCAGGCGCCTGGTTCAATGCCGACGAACCGGCGCTGTTCGATCTGGCGTGGCGCAACGGCGAGGCGACGGTGACCCAGAGCGGCATGCCCTTCGCTCTGGGCCGCCGCAGCGATGGGTGGCTCGCGGCGGAACGCGGCTCGTTCGAATTCGCCCTCAAGCCTGGCCAAAAAGGAACGGCGCGCGTCGATCTCGGGGCCGGTCGCGTGCTCAGCTTCAAGAAGCTCGGCCGGCGCAAGGCCGTACCGGCGGCGATCGCCGGCCGCTACGTTTCAACCGACACCGGCGCCACTTGGGAGATCAAACGCAGCGGCGAGGAGTGGGCCGCCGCCGTCAGCGGCCCGCTGATCGTCGGCGGTCCGCCCTGGCCGGTGCGCGGCATCGACGCCGACACGGTCGAGGTCGAATCGCCGGGCAGCTGGCTCCAAGTGACCCAGCTCGCCCATCTCGTGCGCGACCGCGCCGCTCGCGTGGTGGCGCTGGAAGTGTCGACCGGCCGCATCAAGAAGATGCGGTTCGAGCGCAGCGACTAGCCCTCCTTCTCTTCCTCCTCTCCCCCGCTAGGGGGAGAGGACGGGTGAGGGGGAATCGAAAGCTCGCGCCCCCTCACCTAGCCTCTCCCCCTAGCGGGGGAGAGGAATAAGACGCGGGCCTCAGCCCTTCATTGCCTTGAGCATTTCCTCGCCCAGCGCGG
>DATHNU010000526.1:0-3869 GCA_035485695.1 Reyranella sp.
AGCACCAAGACGCCGCAGATCTGGGCCGAGATCGACCGCACCAAGGCCGAGCAGCTGGGCGTACCGATCGGCCGCGTGTTCGACACGCTCTCGGTCTATATGGGCTCGGCCTACGTCAACGACTTCAACATTCTCGGGCGCACCTACCAGGTGACGGCGCAGGCCGACGATCCCTACCGCCTGACCCTGCGCGACGTCGCCAACCTCAAGACGCGCAGCGACAGCGGCGAGATGGTGCCGATCGGGTCGGTGGCGACCTTCTCCGACACCACCGGCCCCTACCGCGTGGCGCGCTACAATCTCTACCCCGCGGCCGAGGTCCAGGTGGCGTTGCTGCGCGGCTTCTCCTCGGGCCAGGGCATCGCCGCCATGGAGGGGCTGGCCGACAAGGTGCTGCCCTCGGGCTTCGGTTTCGAATGGACCGAGATCGCGCTGCAGGAGAAGCTCGCCGGCAATACCGCGATCCTGGCCTTCAGCCTGGCCGTGGTCTTCGTCTTCCTGCTGCTGGCCGCCCTCTACGAGAGCTGGCTGCTGCCGCTCGCCGTCATCCTGATCGTACCGATGTGCATCCTGGCGGCCATGATCGGCGTCAACATCCGCGGGCTCGACCGCAACGTGCTGGTCGAGATCGGCCTGGTCGTGCTGGTGGGCCTGGCCGCCAAGAACGCCATCTTGATCGTCGAGTTCGCCAAGCAGGCCCATGAGGCCGGCATGACCCGCTACGACGCGGCGGTCAGCGCCGCCAAGACCCGGCTGCGGCCCATCCTGATGACCTCGCTCGCTTTCATCCTGGGCGTCGTGCCGCTGGTCGTGAGCTTCGGCGCCGGCGCCGAGATGCGCCAATCGTTGGGCACCGCGGTGTTCTTCGGTATGCTGGGCGTCACCTTCTTCGGCCTGATGTTCACGCCGGTCTTCTACGTCGTCAGCACCGGGCTTTCCGAGCTGCGCTTCCGCTGGCGCAAGCCCGAAGTCCAACCGGAGTTCAAGCCGGAGTAGACCCCACAGAGGAGATTGCCATGCCTCGCTTCCGCATCCTTCCCGCGCTCGCCATGGCAGCCGTCCTGGCGGCAGGACTCGTCGGCCTCCAGATCATGCCATCGTCCGCCGAAAGCGCCCGTGTGATCGCACCGCCGGCGGTCGACGAACCGGCGGGGCCGGCCCAAAGCGAAGTGGCCGTCTTGGCCGGCGGATGCTTCTGGGGCGTCCAGGGCGTGTTCCAGCATGTCGACGGCGTCACCAGCGCCGTCTCGGGCTATGCCGGCGGCGCCAAGGACACGGCGGAGTACGACAAGGTGGGCAGCGGCCACACCGGCCATGCCGAGTCCGTGCGCATCACCTACGATCCGCGCAAGGTGACCTACGGCCGCCTGCTGCAGATCTATTTCTCGGTCGCCCACGATCCGACCGAACTCAATCGCCAGGGCCCGGACGTCGGCACGCAGTATCGCTCGACGATCTTCCCGACCAGCGATGAGCAGGCCAAGGTGGCCAAGGCCTATATCGACCAGCTCGACCAGGCCCATGCCTTCGGCACCAAGATCGTCACCACGATCGAGTCCGGCCGCACCTTCTATCCGGCCGAGGGCTACCATCAGGATTACCTGACCCTGCATCCCGCCCAGCCCTACATCGCCATCAACGACCTGCCCAAGGTCGCCAACCTCAAGCGCCTGTTCGCGGACTCCTATCGCGCCGAGCCCGTGCTGGTCAGCAAGACGGGTATGTAGGACCCGCTCACGGCCGCAACACGCGGTGAAGATCGAGCACCGGCGGATTGCGGCCCAGTTGCGACAGCAGGGTATGGACCTGGGCGCGGTGGTGGGTCTGGTGATTGAAGAAATGCGGCACGATCACCTCGGCGGGATCCGTCGAGTCGACGCCTGAATTGTTGACGTAGCGCAGCGAACGCTCGAGGAAGCCGGCCGGCGGGGCGGCGAAGAACGTCTCGATGCGCCGGTCCATCTCGGCGCGCGCGGCGGCCAGGGCCGCGAAGTCGTCGAACAGGATGGCGCCGAGGTTGGTCGAAGGGTGGGAGCCGCCCTCGAAGCGGGTCATCCAGATGCGATCGCCCAGCACCAGGTGGTTGAGCGTGCCGTGCACGCTCTTGAAGAACGCCCCGAGGTCGCGCCGCCTCTCCTCCTCGGAGAGGCCAGCACAGGCCTCGTAGAGCGTCTCGTTGGCCAGTCGATTGTAGAGTGCGTACTGCGCCCAGATCACCGTCATGCGCCCTCTTTAGCGGGCGGCGGCGGAAACCCAACGCGCCAAATCGCGGATCAGGGTCGCCACGACCGCACCGCGCAGGCGATGCGCACGGACGACATAGGCCTGACGGTCGGCCAGCAGGATGGGAAACGGGATCGGGAGCATGAGGACCTCCAAGGAATGGGAGCATGCTAATTCTCGTCATGGATCGAGATAATACAGTTCGTTTGACTATCACTGCTGCCTGCCATTCACTAATCGCGCAATGATCGATCATGCGAGCGAGATGGCCGCCTTCGTGCGGGTCGTCGATTCCAAGGGTTTTTCCGCCGCCGCGCCCGCCCTCGGGCTGACGCCCTCGGCGGTCAGCAAGCTCGTCACGCGGCTGGAAACGCGACTCGGCGTGCGGCTCCTGCAGCGCACGACGCGGGCGCTGCATCTCACGCAGGAAGGCGAGGTCTTCTACGCCGCCGCGCAGCGCATCGTGGGCGAGATCGAGACGCTCGAGAGCCAGATGACCGGCCATAGCGGCACGCCGCACGGGCTGTTGCGGGTGACGACGTCGCTGGCCTTCGCCGCCCATCAGCTCGCCCCGGTCCTGCCGGAGTTCCTGGCGCGCCATCCGCTGGTGCAGCTCGATCTGCTGCCGACCGACCGCGTGATCGACATGGTCGAGGAGGGCATCGATGTCGCGCTGCGCATCGGGCGGCTGGCCGATACGAGCTTCATGGCGCGCAAGATCGGCGAGGACAAGCGGCTGATCTGCGCCACGCCGGCATACCTCGCACGCCATGGCACGCCGCTGCGGCCCGAGGACCTGGCGCGCCACAACTGCATCGTCTCCGCCGAGCGCGCCTATCTCAATCGCTGGCCCTTCAGGATCGACGGCCAGGTCAGCGAGATCGAAGTGAGTGGCCGCGTCGCCGTGAGCGAGGGCGAGATGCAGATGCATCTGGCGCTGCAGGGCATCGGCATCGTCCGCCTGACGCGGCTCACCATGGCCCAGGCCGTCCGCGACGGCGCGCTGGTGCCGCTGTTGGGCGATTTCTCGGCGGACGAGCCGGTGGGAATCCACGCCGTCTACCCCCACCGCCGGCACCTCGCCCCCAAGGTTCCGGCTTTCGTGAATTTCCTGATCGAGAAGTTCACGCCGCCGCCCTGGGAGATTTGACCTGGCGGGTGATGCTAGGATCGTCCGAACCAACCGATGGAATTCGTGGAGGGGAAATGAACCGCGACACCGACCTGTTCGTGCAGGCCTTCTGGGTCAAATGCCGGGAGACGATACGACCGGAGCTCGACTTCACGGTCGACGACCTGAAGAGCGAAGGCCATGCCGCGCACGTCGCGACGCAGGAATATTCGGACGTGCCCGACGGCCTGCCCGAGGCTGGCCCCTCGGTCATCCTGACCGTGCACCGCAACGGCGAGGCCGATGGCCATGCCCTGCGCTTCCGGGGCGACGTCGCCCGCAGCGATGTCGTGGTGACGGGGTCGACCGGCACGTCGCGCCGTCATGAGCTGGCCGAACTGGAATTGCCCGCGGTGAAGGCCGAGATCTCGGCCTGGCTCACCGAACTGCTGGGCCGCCAGGGCTGACTATCCTGCTGATCGTCTTTCGGAGGAAACCATGGCTGATGCCGTCGACGACCTGTTCCGCCGCTTCG
>DATHNU010000527.1:0-3864 GCA_035485695.1 Reyranella sp.
TTCGTCGTAGGCACCCTGCGGCGGGCTCATCGCCTCGCCGCGCTGGATCGCGCGCTCGGCGGCGATCTTGATCAGCCGGTCGGCCATGTCGGCGATGCGCTGCTTCAGCCGGGCCTTGCGCGACTGCCAGGCGACGCCGCCCAGGCGGTCGAGCTGGGCCGCCTCGTCGCCCGCGCCGTAGCGGCTCAACACATCGATGTTCTCGACCGGCACGAAGAGCTTGTCGCCGCCTTCATAGGTGAGGCGCAGGCAGTCGTGCCGCGCGTTCTGGATCTCCAGCGTCACCAGGCCCTCGTAGCGGCCGACGCCGTGCTCGCGATGCACCACCAGGTCGCCGTCGCTGAGCGCCGCCGCCTCGGCGATGAAGCGCTCCGAGGGCCGGCGCTTCTTGGCGGGGCGCGACAGGCGATCGCCTAAAATGTCCTCCTCGCCGATGACTTCCAGGCCATCGAGGACGAAGCCGTGCTCGAGCGACCAGACCGCGACGCCGACCGCGCCCATCGGCAGGCCGAGCACGGTCGCGTAATCGGGCACGGGGACCGGCGTCGTGGCGCCATGTTCCTGCAGGAGATGCTGCAGGCGGTTGGCCGAGCCGTCGGTGTAGCCCGCGACCACGACCCGGCGGCCGGCCGCGTTCGCGGCCTTGACGTGCTCGGCCACCTTGTCGAACAGGTTCACGCCCTGCGCCGTGCGCGCCTGCGCGAAGCCCTCGTGGCGGCGGCCGCCGAGATCGATGGCGTCCGGCGCGTCCGGCCCGGCGTCGAAGCTCGTGAGCCGGGCCACCGCATGGCCCTGCAGCAGCCGGTCCCATTCCGACGGCTTCAGGTAGAGGCTGCCCGGCGGCACGGGCTTGTAGTCGGCGCCGCCGCTCATGCCGCCCTTCGACCCGCGCTTGAGGCGGGCGTCGTAATAGTCGGTGATCAGCTCGTAGCGCGCCGTGAAAGCCTCGGCGAGTTGGTGATCGCCGCTCACGATCGCCGCGGGGCAATAGTCGAGCAGGGTCTCCAGGTGATCGTGGAACAGCGGCAGCCAGTGCTCCATGCCGACATGGCGCTGGCCGGCCGACACCGCCTCGTAAAGGATATCGTCGCCGGCGACATTGCCGAACAATTCGCGATAACCGCCGCGGAAACGCGCGATGCTTTCGGGCGTCAGCAGCACCTCGCTGACGGGCAGCAGCACGACCTCGTCGCGCGCGCCGGTCGAGCGCTGGCTCATGGCGTCGAACGAGCGGATCGCCTCCAGCGTGTCGCCGAACAGGTCGAGCCGCAGCGGCTCGGGCGTGCCGGGTGGGAAGAGATCGACCAGGCCGCCGCGCACGGCGTATTCGCCCGGCTCCATCACGGTCTCCGACCGGCCGTAGCCGTTTTCGTTAAGGAATTTGGTCAGCCAGGCGACGTCGAGGGTCTGGCCCTTGCGCAGCACGACGGCGGCCTCGGCATAGAGGCTGCGCGGCGGCACCTTCTGCAGCGCCGCCCCCACCGAGGCCAGGACGATGCGCGCCGGCGATCCCGCATTTTTCGGGGCGGCCAGCCGCGCCAGGGTCTCCAGCCGCTCGGCCACGATGTCGGGATGCGGCGACAGGCGGTCGTAGGGCAGGCAGTCCCAGGCCGGGAAGACCAGCACCTCGCGCTCGGGCGAGAAGAAGCGCAGCCCGTCCTGCAGGCGCTCCAGGCGCTGGCCGTCGCGTGCCACGTGCAGGATGTCCTGCCCGCCGGTCGTGCGCGCCAGCTCGGCCAGCACCAGCGCATCGGCGCCCTCCGGCAGGCCAGCCACGGTCCAGCGGCCGGGCTTGCGGGCGATCTGGGAAAGGGTCTCGGAAAGCGACTTCATGGCTGGGGGCGCGCGACTCCAGTCGCGCGTCTTTGGTTGTTCCCAGGAAGATCGCGCCACTGGAGTGGCGCGCCCCCAGCAAAGAGTCCGGCCAATGAAGCCATGCCCTAAAACCTCACGCGAAACGCCAGGAGCCTGCGCAGCACCGGCGTGTCGGCCTCGGGGGGGATTTCGGCCTGGCCCGAGACCCAGTCGAAGATGTCGTTGTCGCCTGCCTCGAGCAGGCGTTCGTACTGATCGAGCTCGGCTGAGTCGAACGTGGCGATCTCAGCCCGTGCGAATTGCCCCAGGAGGATGTCGTTCTCCTTGTTGCCTCGATAGACGCTGCGATAGAGCAAACGCTTGCGCCGCGTCTCGAGATCCGCCTCGCTCGCCGTCCTTGTCATGTTTTCCCCAGGTCCGGCCCGAAAAGGGGCGTAGCATATAGGCGGCGGCGATGGCGAAGTCACGCGGCCCGAAAGCCTAGCATCCATGCGCCCCCTGAGCCTGACGCCCCTGTTCGCCCACGTAACATCACTGCCCGGAATCGGCCCGCGCTGGGGCAAGCTCGTGGAGAAACTTGCAGGTCCCCTGGTGGTCGACCTGCTGTGGCACCTGCCCTTCGCCGTGGTCGACCGCCGCAACGCACCCGAGGTCGCCAAGGCCAAGGCGGGCGAGATCGCCACCATCACCGTCACGGTCGACGAGCATCTGGTGCCGCGCAATCCGCGCCAGCCCTACCGTGTCTGGTGCAGCGACGAGACCGGCAAGCTCTGCCTCACCTATTTCAACGGCCGCGAGGATTACCTCAAGAAGCTCCTGCCGGTGGGCGAGGTCCGGGTGGTGAGCGGCAAGGTCGACCTCTACCAGGGCGAGGTGCAGATGACGCACCCCGACCATGTCGTGCCAATCGACCAGCGAGAGTCGATCCTGCGGGTCGAGCCGGTCTATGGGCTGACCACCGGCCTCACCCAGCGGCCGATGCAGAAGGCGATCGCCGCCGCCGTCGAGCGCGCGCCGGAGCTGCCCGAATGGCAGGACGCGGCCTATCTCGCCCGCAATCGCTGGGCCGATTGGAAGTCCGCGCTCGTCCAAGCCCACGCGCCTGCCGAAGAGAGCGACCTCGGGCCGATGCATCCGGCACGGGCGCGGCTCGCCTTCGATGAGCTGCTGGCCAGCCAGCTCGCCATCGCCCTGGTGCGCCATCACAATCGCAGCGTTGCCGGGCACGTCACGAGGGGCGACGGCCGCCTGCGCAAGAAGGCATTGGCGGCACTGTCGTTCGAGCTGACGCCCAGTCAGAAGATCGCAATCGAGGAGATCGAAGCCGACCTTGGCAAGGCCGAGCGCATGATCCGACTGCTGCAGGGCGATGTCGGCAGCGGCAAGACCGTGGTCGCCTTGCTGGCCATGCTGATCGGCGTCGAGGCGGGCGCCCAGGCGGCCCTGATGGCGCCGACCGAGCTTTTGGCCCGCCAGCATCACGCCACCATCGCGCCGCTCGCCGAGGCGGCCGGCGTGCGGCTGGCGTTGCTCACCGGCCGCGACAGCCAGAAGCAGAAAAAGGAAACCCTGAAGGGCCTTTTAGACGGCTCGATCCATCTCGTGGTCGGCACGCATGCGCTGGTCCAGGAGGATGTCGAGTTCGCCGATCTTGCGCTGGCCGTGGTCGACGAACAGCATCGCTTCGGCGTGCACCAGCGCATGGCGCTGTCGTCCAAGGGCCATGCGGTCGATCTTTTAGTCATGACGGCCACACCTATCCCGCGCACGCTCATGCTCGCGGCCTATGGCGACCTCGATGTTTCCAAGCTGACCGAAAAACCGGCCGGCCGCCAACCGATCGACACGCGCACGATTCCCCTCGATCGCATCGGCGAGGTGGTCGACGGCGTCGGCCGGCAGATCGCGGCGGGCGGGCGTATCTACTGGGTGTGTCCGCTGATCGAGGAATCGGAGGAAGTCGACCTCGCCAATGTCGAGGAGCGCTTCGGCCAGTTGAGCGCGCGTTTTCCCGGCAAGGTCGGCCTGCTGCATGGCCGGCTGAAGGGC
>DATHNU010000528.1:0-7803 GCA_035485695.1 Reyranella sp.
AGCCGGCGCGGCAGCCGTGCGACGGCAATTCCGTCGTCTCGACCGGAGCTTTGCCCCGAGCGAAGTCGAGGGTGCCTGGGTCGAGACCACGGGAGTTCCGGATGTGGCAACCTCGCTGCAGGCCTGCCGCGGACGGGGCGGCGCGCGTTCGCAGGCGGACGCGGGCTTTGTGTCTTTCGCCACATAACTGGCCGGCGACAGGGCGTTGAATGCGTCAACCCCTCGCCATCCGCCGTGCACGTTGTGGTAGGTTCCAGGAGCGGTTGTACGACTCGGAGAAGCCGGAAGAGCTTCTCGGTTGGCCGGGCTTGACCTTCGAAAGTATTGCCATCGTTGGAGGGTTCCAATGGCGGGCGACAGCGGAACGTCCTTTCCCGTTGCCGGGTTGGCAGTCGTGGCCCTGTTCCTGTCGACCGCCTTCCTGGCGCCGCGCGGCTTCGATCTGCTGCGCCAGGCCGAGGACGATGCCGGCCGCCAGGTCCGCACGTCGCAGCCGGCGGTCGAAGCGCGGCTGTGGGAAGATCCGCTGGAGGCCCTGCGTCGCCACCTCGCGAAGCTGAAGGACCTCTGCGCCAGCGCGACGCCCGCCGCACCGGCCGGCACCTCGCTCGCCAGCGCCGCGCCGGCCGGCGCGCCCAGCGCCGAGGCGCGCTGCCTGGACGGAGCGCCGGAAACCCCGGCCACGTTCAAGGCGAAGATCCCTCATGACGGCTTGACCGTCATCGCGGCGATGCTGCCGGGTGCCACCTTCGTCGGCAGCACCGAAGCGCGGCGGCGCAACCGCTATGCCGTGCTGGCCGGCCTGAACGTCGCGGGCTACGTCCCCGACAACAGCGAACGCATGAGCCTGCTGCGCCTGCCGCGCTGCGAGTCGTTCAGCGGTTGCCCCGACGACGGCGACAAATCCAAGGACCAGAAGACGGCCGGCCGCGTGGCATCGGCTGCCAACGACGCCCCGCCGGCGCCGGACAACGCTGCCGCCCCGCCGACGGCCTCGCCGTCGCCGCCGATGGACATGGTCTACGAGACCTTCAGCGCGGCGCCGAACGGCCCCGGCGAGTCCGGCGCGCAGCAGCGGCGCGTGGTGGTCCTGTGGATCGACGACAGCCTGTTCGGCCGCCGCTGGCTCAGCCGGGTCACGATCCTGCTCAAGAACCTTGACCTTTCCGACGAGAGCGTGCGGCTCCGCATCCTGGGGCCGGCCGATACCGGCGGCTTGGTCGATGCGCTGCGCGTCGATCTTCCGGAGTTGCTCAAGGAAGCGGCCCAGCGCGGCGCCGAGAAGGCCAAGGCGGCGCCCGGCGACGATCCTGCCAAGGCCTTCCGCGAAAGCTGGCAGACCCTGGCCAGGATCCGCCTGATCAGCCCCAACTCGACCGCGCCCGATGACCAGTTGCTGACGGCGGCGCGTCCGTCCGATAGCCCGCAGGCGGCGTGTTCGCGCACCGTCCAGCCGGTCGAACAGGCATTCAAGCAACAGCTCGACGACGTCCAGAACGCCTTCAACAACGCGAGCCCGCCCGGGCAGGAGCTCGGCCCCGTGCGGTCGCAGTTCTTCGTGCGCACCATCGGCACCGATGACCTGCTGATCGATCGGCTGGTGACCGAGCTGTTCGCGCGCGGCCTCGACACGCACGCCGCGGGCGCCAGCCGGCGCGTCGCGCTGATCGGCGAATGGGATTCGATTTACGCCCGCACCTTCGCCGAGGCGCTGCGCACCCGGCTGTCCTGCGAAGGCTCCCGCAAGGGTCTGAAGATCGACCTGGTGTCGTACCAGTACCTGCGCGGCCTCGACGGCGTCACGGTCGAGGGTGCGCCGACGCAGAACCGGCGCAGCGACGACAACCTGCGCTCCAACGACGATACCAAGGCGAGCAACAATTCGCGCAACGGCTCGGGCAACGCGCCGCCGGTCGAATGGCCCGAGGGCCGCGATCAGCGCGACTATCTGCGCCGCCTGGTCGACCAGCGGCTCCAAAGCGACTGGCGCCATGCCGAAACCGAGGTGCAGGCGATCGGCATCATCGGCAACGACGTGCCCGACAAGCTGATGATGCTGCAGGCGCTGCGCGATTCCTTCCAGGACCGCACGGTCTTCACCACCGACCTCGACGCCCGCATGCTGCATCCGGCCGTCAACCGCTACACGCGCAACCTCATCGTTGCCTCCAGCATGCCGCTAGCGCTGGGCGACGACCTGCAATGCGGCATCGCGCCGTTCCGCGATTCGTATCAGACCGCGATGTTCCTTGCCGCGCGCTACGCCGCCACGGGCGTCCGCACCGAAGGGCCGGACGACGGCGGCACCTGCCGGGCGCTGAACGTCACCCAGCTCGAAGGCCGCATCCACGACGCCATCACCCATCCGCTGCTGTTCGAGATCGGCCGCGACGGCCTGGTCGAGCTCGCGGCGGCAAGCGGCGGCGCGCAGGCTGGCGCCGCTCCACGCTCGGCCGCCAGCGTCGCCGCCCAGACGGCGGCCACGACGCAGCAGGCCGAGACGCGCCTGGCCTATGCCGTCCTGGCGGGCGTCGTCTTCGTCATGCTGGGCGTGATGATGGTGGTCGGCCGGCCCGGCCCGGCCATGCTGGCGGCGCAGCGCTGGTGGTCATCGACCGCTGCGGTCGTGCCCGCCGCCGCGCACAACGGGCTGACGGCCTGTTCCCATCGCTCGACCATCATCGTCGCCATGGTGCAGGCGGCCGCGCTCGGCTTTGCCGCCGGCGTCGTGATCGAACTCGGCGCACCGGGCAGCGTCGGTCCTGCCGGCGTCACCCTGCTCGCGTTGGCGGCGGCGGCGTTCTTCTGGGCCTTCCTCTATCCCGGCACGCGCTGGGTGCGCGACCTGCGCGAGCTGCGCGCCGGCGATGCCGCGGTCGCGGGCGGCGTGCCGCGCGGCCGGCGGTGGGAGCGCTTCATGCTCCAGGTCGTGCTGTTTGCCGCGGCCGTCATCCTGCTGTGGCTGGTCTGGGTGGCGCCGCAAACCGGCGGCGAGGATCTGCATGAGCCTTTTGCGCCGCTGAGCGGCGCCAGCGCGTGGCCGTCGCAGCTCCTGCGGACGCTCGCCATCGTGCTGTTCGCCTGGTTCCTCGACTTCGCCTGGTGCAAGGCGGCGCAGGAGGCCGATGTCGTGGGCGCCAAGTATTTTCCCGCCAAGGTCGCCGCGCCGGCCGACGCGCCGGCGCCCGCCGGACCGCCGAAGAGTTCCCTGCGGCGCGCGTTCGAGACCTGCCGCGACGCCACGATCTGGCTGTGGCAGCCCAAGGTCGAGATTCCCGAAGCCGACGGCGCCGTCGACGGCAGCGCGCTGTGGCTCGAGTACCGGCGCGGCCTGCTCGGCTGGCCGCGCCTGGGGCGCATCGCCTTGTGGGTGCTGGTCACCATCGGCCTGATCGTGCTGGTGAGCGCCCTGGTCGGCGGCGCCCAGCCCGAGATCCCGGCGCGCGGCGTCGCCGATCGGAATCTGTTCCTGCTGACGCTGGTCGTTGGCGGCCTGGTGCTGCTGTTCATGATGGTGCTGGTGGCCGACGCCACGGTGCTGACCTGGCGCTTCATCGTCCTGATGAAGAGCGGACGCACGCTCTATCCCAAGAAGACCGTCCGCCGCTTCGCCACCGAGCTCGGGCCGCAGCTGCAGACTCTGGCGGCGGCGCGACTCTCCGCCCGCGCCGTCGACCGCCGCGCCGACGGTCCCGGCCGCAACACGCTGCTCGACGACTGGATCGACGCGCGGCTGCTGGGCGAGCACACCGCGGTGATCGGGCCGCTGATCTTCTTCCCCTTCATCCTGCTCGCCCTGATGATCGTCGCCCGCAGCCACCTGTTCGACAACTGGCAGATCGGCACCAGCATCGTGGTGATGTTCGCCGGCTTCGTGCTGTGGTCGCTGGCCATGGCCGCGCTGCTCAACTACGGCGCCGAAGCGGCGCGCGCGACGGCATTGCAGCGCATGCAGGCCGACCTGCTGTGGCTCAAGGGCGCCGGCCCCGATTACGCCGGCCTGGCCGAGCAGTTCCCGGGCCTGATCGAGCAGGTCCGCAACCTGCGCCAGGGCGCCTTCGCGCCATTCTTCCAGCAGCCGCTGGTGCGCGCGCTGCTGGTGCCGCTGGGCGGCGCGGGCGGCATCCAGCTTCTCGAACTGGTGATGTTCGGGCGTTGAGCCGTTCTGCCTCCCCCGTATGACGGCTACCGCGTGGGCACATCATCGAATCAGGCTCCTCTCCCCCGCTAGGGGGAGAGGTTGGGTGAGGGGGCGACGCCAGCTGTAAACCCCCTCACCTAGCCTCTCCCCCCAGCGGGGGAGAGGAATTTGAGGGGTGTGCGAACGGTAGCGTAGGACGGGGGAGGCGATGATCTTGAGCGCGCCGGCATCCAGCCTTTAGCGTCGCCACCAGCCGCGCTTGGGCTTCTCCGGCGGCGCCTCGATGACGGGCACCGGCGGCGGGGCAGGCGGTTCGGGCTGCGGCGCCGACGCGACGACAGGCGGTGGCGCCGGCGGCGGAGGAGGCGGGGCCGCCTCGACATTCACCGGCGGACCGGGATCGTAGGGCGCGCGCTCGACCGGCATGTGGCCGCCCGGCATCTGCTCGACCGGCATATGGTCCATCGGCGTCGGCACGGACGTTGTCTCATGCGGCAGCGGGGCGTCGTGCGACTCGCCGCCATTGGGCTCCGCCGCGCGGTACTCCTCGCGGTGGCCCTGGTCGTGATGACCGTTGTCTTGAGGCGCCTGGTCGTGATGCCCTTGGTCTTGAGGCCCCTGGTCTTGAGGCCCTTGGTCGTGAGGAGCGCGACCCTGATAGCCCTGGTCGCGCGGCGCGTGGTCGCCCGCTTCGCCCTCGCCATTCTCGCGACGCCGGCGTCGGCCGCCGCGGCGTCCGCGACGGCGGCGGCGGTCGCCATCGCCGTTGCGCTCGCCCTCGGCCGAGCGCTCGCCGTCGGCCTGCAGGGCCTCGCCCTCGTGATGTGGCTCGCGCGACTCATCGCCCGGATCGTCGGCATCGTCGGCCGCCGCGCCGTTGGGACCATGATCGTGGCCATGATCGTGACCACGATCGCGGCCCGCGTCGTGCGTCGGTTCGTCGGCCGGATAATCCTCGCCGGCCGCGCCCTGCGGGCGATCAGCCGTGTCGCTTTCGCCGTCGCGCCGCGGGCGCCGCCGACGCCGACGACGGCGCCGCCGGCTGCCGTCCTCGTCCTCGGCGCGTTCGCCGCCCGGTTCGCCGGGCGCTGCCAGCTCGTGCAGGTCGAGCGGCTCGACCTCGTCGGCGATCGGCCGGGCCTCGCCCGACACCTCGTCGTAGCTGGCGCGCGCAAGCTCGGGCCGGTCGCGCTCGTCGCGGCGGGCGCCGCCGCGCACGCGCTCGATCTCGCAGTCGGCGGCGTGCAGCTCGTCGTCGGACTCGACGGTGACGATGAAGCCGTAGCGCTTCTCGATGTCGGAGATGGTGTGGCGCTTCTGGTTGAGCAGGTAGAGCGCGACGTTGGGCGGCACGCTGACCATGATCTCGCCGGCCCGCCGCCGCACGCCTTCCTCCTCGATGGCGCGCAGCGCGTGCAGCGCCGCCGATTCGATGGAGCGGATGCGCCCGGTGCCGGCGCAATGCGGGCAGATCTCGGTCGAATGCTCGAGCAGGCTGGGCCGCAGCCGCTGGCGCGACATCTCGAGCAGGCCGAAGGCCGAGATGCGGCCGATCTGGATGCGGGCGCGGTCGTTGCGCATCGCATCCTTGACCTTGTGCTCGACCTGGCGCTGGTGGCGCGTCTCCTCCATGTCGATGAAGTCGATCACGATCAGGCCGGCGAGGTCGCGCAGGCGGACCTGGCGGGCGACCTCCTCGGAGGCCTCGATGTTGGTGCGGAGCGCCGTCTCCTCGATGTTGCGCTCCTTGGTCGAGCGCCCCGAGTTGACGTCGATGGCGACCAGCGCCTCGGTCGGGTTGATGACGATGTAGCCGCCGGAGCGCAGCTGCACGACCGGCGAATGCATGGCGTCGAACTGGCTTTCCACCTGGTAGCGGTGGAAGAGGGGGATCGGCTCCTTGTAGAGCTCGACCTTGCTGGCCTGGTGCGGCACCAGTTGGCGCATGAACTCCGACGCCGCGGTGAAGCCCGCCTCGCCCTCGACCAGCACCTGGGCGATGTCGGTGTCGTAGACGTCGCGCAGCGAGCGCTTGATCAGGTCGCCTTCCTCGTAGATCAGCGCCGGCGCCGTCGAGCGCATGGTGAGCTCGCGGATCGAATCCCACAGCCGCGACAGGTATTCATAGTCGCGCTTGATGTCGGTGGTGGCGCGCTCGAGTCCTGCGGTGCGCAGGATCACACCCATGCCCTGCGGCACGTCGAGCTCGCCTAAAACTTCCTTCATGCGCTTGCGGTCGGCGGGGTTGGAGATCTTGCGCGAGATCCCGCCGCCCCGGCCGGCGTTGGGCATCAGCACGCTGTAGCGGCCGGCCAGCGACAGGTAGGTGGTGAGGGCGGCGCCCTTGTTGCCGCGCTCCTCCTTGACGACCTGCACCAGCAGGATCTGCCGGCGCTTGATGACTTCCTGGATTTTGTACTGGCGGATCGGGTTGCGGCGCCGGCGCTCGCGCGTCTCGCGCTGCTCGACGGCGTCGTCGCCGCCCAGCGTCTCGACGGAAACTTCGGGCTGCGGCGCCTCGGCCAGGTCCGAGACAGGCTCCGCGGCGGGCTCGGCCGACGATCCGTTGGCGTCGACCGGCGCATCGCCTTCGGCATGCTCTTCGGCGACGTCGTGCGCCGCCTGGGCCGCCGCGGTCTCGGCCCCACCCTCGGCCTCGACAGCAGGACCCTCGATCCGCTCGCTGGCGATTTCGGCGGGCTGCGCGTGCGCCACCGGCTCGGGCTCGACGGGTTCGGCCGCAGGTGCTGCTTCGGCCGGCGTCGCGGCGCCAAACGTCTCGACGGGAGCCGCCTCGGCGACCAGCGGTTCGACAGGGGCCTCGGCGGGCGTATCGCCCGTCATCTCGGGGGCGGGCGCCTCGGAAGGTGCCGTTTCGGCGATTCCCATCTCGGAGGCAATCGTCTCTTCGGCCGCCGCCTCGACCTGGGGCTCGACCCTGTTTTCCGCCCGGGCGTCCTCGATGTCGGTGCGATCGACGCGGCCGCGGCGTCGCGGCTCGTGGTCTTCGTCGGCTTCGGCCGCCAGGCGCTGCTGCTCGGCGATCAGCCGTTCGCGGTCGGCGACCGGGATCTGATAGTAGTCGGGGTGGATTTCCGAGAAGGCCAGGAAGCCGTGGCGGTTGCCGCCATACTCCACGAAGGCCGCCTGCAGCGACGGTTCTATGCGGATGACCTTCGCCAGGTAGATGTTGCCCTTGAGGGGCTTGCGCGTCGCGGTCTCGAAATCGAATTCTTCCAGTCGTGTTCCATCGACGACGACCACCCGGGTTTCCTCGGGGTGGCTCGCATCGATGAGCATGCGCCTTGCCATGGGCTCGCTCCGAGGCGTTGGGTCCCAAACCGGCGCGAGCGACCGGCGGCCAAGCCGCCTCTCTGGTGCGAGGGGGACGCTGCGCCATCGACCCGTCGAACGGCCAACTCTCTGGCCAAGACGGGGAAGCATCGCACCGCCGGACCTAAAAACTCGGTCCTGCCGACCTCGGGTTTCCTATAGCCACCGCCTGTCTGACAGTCCTTCCGCAAGCCTGCCGCGCCCAATTCCTGTGGGGGCGCCAACCCGGCCCGGTTCGGAGACTGCCGTCGGAGCGCTCCAGCCTCACAGAGGAAAGCGCTTCGAACGACGGCGACTGCTCGCGAGACGCAACATACGGGGTTGTTCTG
>DATHNU010000529.1:0-4754 GCA_035485695.1 Reyranella sp.
GCCTCCCACTGGCCCTTGTGCACCGAGGTGATGCCGGCCCAGAAGATCTCCTCGGAGAAGGCCATCAGCACGAGAGCCAACGACAGCCAGGTCGAGACGAAGCCCGAGGGCGATATGTCGGCGGCAGGCCCGCCGAAATAGATCAGCACGATGATGACCAGCGGCGGCAGCGAGCGGAACAGGTCGACGACGAAGATGATCAGCCAGTTGAGTGGCCGGATGGCGAGGCTGCGCAGCAGGGCGAGCACGAGCCCGGCCAGCAATCCGCTGATCACGACCAATACGGCAAGCTCGATGGTGACGACCACGCCGGACAGGATGTCCGGCAGGTACTTCAGCATCACCCTGCCGTTGAAGAAGGTCTCGGTGAAACGATCCCACGCGCTCATGGAGCGCGGACCTCCAGGTCCGCATCATGATCATGAGCGGACCTGGAGGTCCGCGCTCCGCTTGAAAGCATGATCAGTGTCTTTGGATCTGGCCGATGAAGGCGCGCGTGCGGTCGTGGGTCGGCGTCTCGAAGATCGCGGCGGGTGTCCCCTGCTCGACGATCAGGCCGTCATCCATGAACACCACGCGATCGGCGGCGTTGCGGGCGAAACCCATCTCGTGGCTGACCACGATCATGGTCATGCCGGATTCACGGAGCGCGCGCATGACTTCCAGCACCGAACCCACCAGCTCCGGATCGAGCGCGCTGGTCGGCTCGTCAAACAGCATCACGCGCGGCTCGAGGGCGATCGAGCGCGCGATCGCGACCCGCTGCTGCTGGCCGCCCGAGAGCTGACCCGGCGTGTGGTCGGCGCGGTCGGCCAGCCCGACCCGCTCCAGCGCCGCACGGCCCAACGTGTCGGCCTCGGCGCGCGACTTGCCCGCCACCTTGCGCAAGGCGAGCGTCACGTTGCCCAGCGCCGTCATGTGCGGATAGAGATTGAAGGACTGGAACACCATGCCGATGCGCTGGCGGGCATGGTTGATGTCGGTCCTGGGATCGAGCATGTCGATGCCGTCGACCACCACCGAGCCGGAACTTGGTTCTTCCAGCCGGTTGAGGCAACGCAGCAAGGTCGACTTGCCCGAGCCCGACGGCCCGATGACGAACACCAGCTCGCGCTCGGCCACCGCGAGATCGACGCCCTTCAGGACGTGAAGGGCGCCGAAGTGCTTGTGGATCGCGCGCGCGTCGACGATCGGGTTCATTGCTGGGAGCGCGCCACTCCAGTGGCGCTCATATGTCGTCGTTGCACACGAAGATGCGCCACTGGATTGGTGCGCTCCCAGCGAAGAGGCTCACCCGCACTTCAGCTCGTGCGGCGTCGGATCGTAGCCCGGCATGCCGGGCACGCCGTAACCCGGCGTGATCACCACGGCGAGATCGTCGGCGTCCGGCTTCTGGCCGAACCACTTCTCGGCCAGCTTGGCGATCGTGCCGTCCTTTTTCATGCAGTCGAGCGTATCCTGCATCTGGTTGCGCAGCGCCACGCTGTCCTTGCGGAACGGCGCGGCCCAGTGGGCACGGGTTTCCTTGAGCACGAGGTCGGCCACGAATTGCGGATTCTTCGACGCGGCATAGACGATGGTCGTGTTGCCGCCCAGCGTCGCGTAGGCGCGGCCCGAGAGCACGGCCTGCGTGGCATCGGGCTGGGTGTCGTAGACCTGCACGGTGAAGCCGTACTTCTCGCCCATCTCCTTGGACAGTGTCTCGTAGGGCGTGCCCTTGTTGACCGAGACCGACTTGCCCTTGAGATCCTCCCAGCCCTTGATCGGCGGCGTGCCCTTCTTGATGCCGAACTGGAAGGCGGTCCACAGGTAGCCCGCGGTGAACAGCATGTTCTCCGCCCGCTCCTTGGTCACGGTCGTGGGTGCCGCGATGAAGTCGTAGCGGCCGGACTGCATGCCGGGAACCAGGGTCGAGAAGCTCACTGCATCGAAGACGATTTCGCGGTGCATGCGCTTGGCGGCCTCTGTGAACAGGTCGATCTGGAAGCCCTCGATGCCGCCGCCCAGCTTGGGCATGGCGTGCGGCGCGAAGGTGCCGTCGACGCCGGTCTTGAGCGGCGGCAGCTTATCCTGCGCCAATACAGGACTCGCGACGAGGAGCGCCGCGACCGCGATCGCAGCAAAACGTTGCATCATTTCAATGCTTCCCTTCCAAGAAATCTCATCAATAAATCCCCAGGGCGCGACGTTAGATCAGGCATTGTTGAATAGCAATTTAGAGGCCATGCTTCGCCTCATGTCCGACCGCATTCTCGTCATCAATCCCAACTCGACCGAGGCCGTCACCAAGGGCATCGACTCCGCGATGGAGCCGTTGCGCATGCCGGGCGGCCCGGCCATCGAGTGCGTGACCTTGAAGGAAGGCCCGCCCGGCATCGAGAGCCAGGCGCATGTCGAACAGGTCGTCGGCCCGATCGGCGACATGGTGAAGAAGCGCGACAACGACTGCTCGGCCTTCATCATCGCCTGCTACTCCGATCCCGGCCTGCATGCCGCGCGCGAGATCACGACCAAGCCGGTGCTGGGCATCGCCGAGTGCGGCATCCTGACCGCGCTGACGCTCGGCCAGCGTTTCGGCGTGATCTCCATCCTGCGGAAATCGATCCCGCGCCATTTGCGTTATGTCGGCCAGATGGGATTGAACGACCGCATGGCGGGCGACCGCGCCATCGGGCTGGGCGTCGTCGAGCTCAGCAACGAAGCCACGACCTTCGCCCGCATGGCCGAAGTCGCCGCCGAGCTGCGCGACGAGGATGGCGCCGACGTGCTGGTCATGGGCTGCGCCGGCATGGCGCGCTACCGCGACCGCCTGCAGCGCCATGTCGGCCTGCCGGTGGTCGAGCCCAGCCAGGCGGCCGTGTCGATGGCGATCGGCCGATCGCGGCTGGGCTGGTCGGCCTGACTTTCGACGGGCGGCACGCGCCGGGACTTTCCGCACTTCCCGCACTTTCCGCTAACGATTTTCACGCCTCACCCAACGCCGGGTTGACCTGCCAGCGTTTGGCCGGGCGGCCGAACGCTCGATCCTCGCTGCGATCGGGGCGGACAAAGCCGAGGAAGTGCAGCCGCTGAAGCACCTGGTCGGCGTCGCTCGCATTCACGGTCTGGCCGAGCGCCCGGCGCCTTATGTCCTCGCGCGACACCGTACCGGCGCGGCCGTCCCTCAGCCAGCGGGCCACCCGTCTCATCCGGCGCTC
This sequence comes from Reyranella sp., assembly GCA_035485695.1. GTDB lineage: Bacteria > Pseudomonadota > Alphaproteobacteria > Reyranellales > Reyranellaceae > Reyranella. Next base: position 3,198 of record DATHNU010000529.1, read on the forward strand.
GAAGTCGGTCGGCGCGGCGCGGTCGAACACCACGCGGGCGTGCGGACGGAAGTAGCCGGTCCACAGCGCCGCGGCGGCCTCGACCTGGTCGCGGCCGATATGGCCGGGCAGACCTGGTGCGTCGGTGCCCGACCAGGCCAGCAACTCCAGTGCGCCGGCCAGCCGCGCCACGGTCGACCGCCCCTTGCCCAGCCAGGCCGCCTCCAGCCCTTCGGTCCCGCGCCGGTCGGCGTGCAGGCCGGCCAGGAAGCCGTCGAAGGCTTCCACGCCGCGCTGGTCGAAGAAGAGCACCAGCGGATCATCCGGCGTGCGCGCCAGGCGGCTCAGCCGTCGAAGCATCTTCAGTGCATCGTCATCCGCAGCGATCTTGCCGTTTGCCAGCGGGCAATAAGGCTGCGCGCCGGGCCAGACGTAGAGAAAACGCGCCGCCGGCCCGTCATCGCCCTCCTCCAAGATTTCCCTCAGCCTGTCGGGAGGTGTCGTGGCGAGGATGCTGACCGGAAATCTTTCGAGCTGCAGCGATGACTTGCCCGTCCGGCGCTTGAGAGCGACTTCGCCGGCGCTCCAGGCCTCCAGCCACCGGGCGCGATCACTGCCGTCGTTTCCGGCTTCGCCGAGTTGGGCGAGCCAAGCCGGGTCATCGCGCCACAGGATCACGCCGCGCGGATTGCCCGAGACGATTTCGGCGATGGCTTCCAGAGGATGGTCGGCGACGACGACCTGCGACCGCACAAAGGCGTCATTCGGGCCGGCCTGCTTGACCCTTTCGGCATGTGCCTCGTGGCGCACGTCATCGTGCACCCGACGCTCCGCCTCGATCGAGCCGAGCAGCTTGCGCATCGAGGCGAGCGCGGACGACTTGCCGCTGGACGGCTCGCCGACCACTGCCTGCCACAGCACCAGCGGTTCGGACCAGACGGGCGTGATGCGCACCGCCACGCCCGCGCCGCAGAGGCCGGCGAGGGCTGCCAGCACGCCCTGCACCACGTAGTCGGTGGGCGCGCCGGCCGACGAGGCCGTGTCGCTCACCCAGTCGCGCCAGGGTTGGGGCAGCAGATCGAGCGGAAAAGGCGGAACGGCGCCGCGCTTTTCCTCCAGGATACTGAGGTCGATCTCGGGCCAACCTGCGTCGGGCGGTCCTGCGGCAAAAACAGGAAAGCCGGGATCGAGCGGGAAACTGGACATGCGCGGTCCTCCATCCTCTGACTTGGGAGAATGGATATAGCGTCTACTTAAGAGCAACGCAAGCCTTAAGTTTAGTATAACTATGATACCGGCGGCCCGACCGGATTGTTACTCGGCGGATAGGCGAGCGGCCGTGGCGACTGCCAGCGCAGGCGCGTCGTGCCTGCTGTCGATCTCGTCGAAGGTGCGGCCCTTGGGCTCGAACCCGAACACCCAGAACCCGATCACGCCCAGGATATACCACGCGGCGAAGTAGCTCAGCGCCGGGCCGAGCATCACGAGGTTGGGCGCGGCGGGCTTGATCAGATCGCCCGCGCCCATGATCAGCGCCAGCCCGAGCGGGCCGAGGAACTTGCCGCAATTGCCGACGCC
>DATHNU010000530.1:0-3648 GCA_035485695.1 Reyranella sp.
CATGCGCGCCCTCGAGCCCGCGGTGCCGGAGCGGCTGACGGCGGGCGGCTCGACGACGGCGGGCATCCTGATCTTCGGCGGCCGGCGGCGCGACGGCGCGATGGGCACGTTCTACGAGACCCATGGCGGCGGCGAAGGCGCGCGCGCCCATCGCGACGGCGTGCCGGTGGTGCGTGTGCATCTCACCAACACCATGAACACGCCGGCCGAGATCGTCGAAGCCGAGTACATGATCCGGGTCGACGAGCAGCGCCTGCGGCCCGACTCCGCCGGCGCCGGAAAGCACAAGGGCGGCGCAGGCCTGCTGCGCTCCTACACCGTGCTGGCCGACGGCATGTCGCTCACAACCATGTTCGAACGCAGGATTGTGCCGCCCTACGGGCTGCAGGGCGGCGATGCGGGCGCACCCTTCCGCGTCACCTTGCACCACGCCGCAGGCGGCAGCCGCGAGCTTCGTGGCAAGGAGAACCTGAGCCTGAGCAAGGGCGACCGCGTCGTCATGGAAACTTCCGGCGGCGGCGGCTACGGCGCGGCGTCGCCCGGCGCGGACTGACCGCTGTTCCATATCCGTCGTCCCGAGCGAAGCCGAGGGACCTTCTCTCGACGACAAGCCGCTTATCGTGGCGAGAAGGTCTCGCCGCTCCGCGCTGCGCGCTCCGGTCGAGACGACGGGTGGCAGCAGTGGTCTAAAACTCCCGCAAATTGTCCATCAAGTGCTTGTGTGCGTACGCCTTGCGCGTCACGCCGCGGCGCTGCAGCTCGGGCACCAGCCCGTCGCACACCTCGATGACGTAGCGCCGGTCGAAGTAGCTGTTGAAGATCAGGAAGCCGTCGCCGCCCACCTCTTCCATGATCTCCTGCATCATGCCCGCCACGTGGTCGGCGGTGCCGGTGAAGTCGACGCCGCCCTTTCTTGTATAGCTCTGCAGGATCGAGCGCGGCGTCTTGCCGATCCATTTGGCGAGCGCCGACTGGTGGCCATTGGTGGTCAGGGTCGACGGCAGAGGCTGGTCGAGGTCGAACTTCGAGAAGTCGATGCCGGTGAGGCGCGACATCCCCGACAGGTGCAGGTCGAGGTGCTTCTCGGCCTCGAGCGCCTCGAGCCGCGTGCGTTCGCGCGCCGCCTCCATCGTGACGTCGATGATCGGATGGGCGAGGAAGAGCACCTTGATGTCGTCGGGATTGCGCCCGTATTCGGCGGCCTGTTGGCGGACCTTGTCGCGATAGGCCTTCATGCTGTCGACGCTGCCGCCGCCCTCGGTGATGATGGTGTCGGCCCAGCGCGAGGCGAAGCGCTGCCCGCGCGGCGAGCCGCCGGCCTGGCAGATCGGCACGCGGCCCTGCGGCGAGCGCGGCGCATTGAGCGGGCCGCGACACTTGAAGTATTTGCCCTCGTGGTGGATCGGATGGACCTTGCTGCCGTCAGCGAACATAGGAATCTCGCGGTCCAGCACCACGGCGTCGGGCTCCCACGCCTCCCACAACCTGGTCACGACATCGGCGAACTCGTCGGCGATGTCGTAGCGCTCGTCGTGCGGGTAGTGCTTGTCGCGCCCGTAATTCTGCGCCGCACCGTCGTTGCTGCCGGTCACGCAGTTCCAGCCGATCCGGCCTTCGGTCACATGGTCGAGTGAATTGACCAGCCGCGCCAGCAGGTACGGCGGATACTCCGACACCGACAGCGTGGGCACGATCCCCAGATGCGTCGTCGCCTGCGCGAGATAGGGCACGAGCACCGCAGGATCGAGCTTGGGCGCACTCGCGGCATATTTCAGGTAGGCGTCGTGCGAGCCCTGGTAGGTGTAGGGCACGTTCGACGAATCCTCGATGATCATGTAGTCGAAGCACGCCCGATCCATGCCTTTCGCCAGATCGACGAACAGGTCGGGCATCATCCAGCGCGCCATGTCGCTGCCCGGCCAGTCGCCACGCCACGATTTGGGGCCGTAGCCCTGCGACAGGAACCAGGCGAGATGGAAAGGTCGCTTCATGCGCTGCGCTCCAGAGTGGCCACGAATTGGTCTTGCGTCATCGCGGTCGACGGATCGCGTCCGCGATCGCGATAGAAGACCTCGTAGCGCTTGAACTCCTCCAGCACGCGGCGCAGCTCGACGATGGCGTCGTCGTGCAGGTCGACCCGCACGTCGATGTCGGGATAGTCGGGATCGGACACCACGCGAATCGCCGCCGAGCGTTCGGTGAGGTGGCCGTGCGCGCCGACCTGGCCGCCGGAATTGCGGCCGCCTTCGAGCGCCGCCAGGATCCGGAACTCCAGCGCCGCCTCCGGCTTCGCCATGAAGCCGGCGGCAATAGCCTCGATCACCTGCGGCCCCGCCAGAACGTTGCCGAAGGCGACGAAGCCCGGGCCGATCTTGTGGCCCGACCACGGCCGCGTTCCCGTTCCTGTATGGGCGACACCATTGCCCTCGCGATCGATGATGGCGATCTGCCGGTAGGCGTGATCGGGATCGTTATGCTCGAGCATCTTCATCACCTGCGCCGCGCCGAGCCCCTGCGCCAGCAGCTCGATTGCCAGCGGATCGTTGCCGCGATTGGTGTAGGCCTGCGTCTTGCAGATGCCGACCCCGGCCAGGATGCCTTCGCAGCGCCCTCCGGCGCCGATCGAGAAGGTGGCAATGCCGAGGCCGAGCCGGCCGGTGTGCGGGCAGCGCGCGATGATCGAGAACGTCATTTATGCCTCCGCTGCCCGCAACGTCTTCATGAACTCTTCCTGTCCCTTCGCGCCGCTCGGGTTGCGCTCGCGGTCGCGATAGTAGGTTTCGTACTGCTTGTATTCCGTCCACACGCGGCGCAGCTCCTCGACCGCCGTCGCATGCAGGTCGACGCGCAGGTCGATGTCGGCGAACGTGTCCTTCGAATAGACGCGCAGCGCCGCCGAGCGCTCGGCCTTGTGGCGCTCGCGCGTGCCCTGCCCGCCCGCGTCGCGGCCGGCCTCGATGCCCATCAACAGGCGGTGCTCGAGGTCGGCATCCGGCTCGGCCAGGAAGCCCTTGGCGATGGCGTCGGCCACTTCCGGCCCGACCAGGCCGTTGCCGAAGGCCACGTAGTTCTCGCCCACGACATGGCCCGACCAGCCGCGCGTGTGCGGGCCGGTATGCGCCACGGCCATGCCGCTGCGATCGATAACACCGATCTGGCGGTACTGGGCATAGACGTCGTTCTCCATGAGCTGCTGCAGCACCGATCGCGCAGTGAAGCCCTGCGTCAGCAGCCGCAAGGCCAGCGCATTGTTGCGCTCGTTGGCGAAGGCCTGGCTCACCGTCACGCCCGCGTTCGACTTCACGCCGTAGCAATAGCGGCCGACGGTGATCGAGAAGGTCGCAATGCCGATCCCCAGGCGTCCGGTCCTGTGGCAGCGGCCCAATACGGTGTAGGTCATGGCAATCTCCTTAGCTGGGGCGCGTCATGGTCTTCCGGGAGCGCGGGCCTCCAGGCCCGCATCATGATCACGAGCGGGCCTGGAGGCCCGCGCTCCGGCGAGAGCATCACGCCGCGCCTTCAGGTTGGCGACGAAGACGTCCTGCGGGATCGCCTTGCTCGGATGGCGGCCGCGCTCGCGATAGAATTCCTCGTAGAGCTTGAATTCCTCCAGCACGCGCCGCAGCTCCTCGACGGCCGTCGGATGGA
>DATHNU010000531.1:0-19283 GCA_035485695.1 Reyranella sp.
TCATCGCGCAGGTTTCAGCATCGTCTCCAAACTGATCGATCGCAAGGTCGCCTCGGCGATCTCGTCGATTTCCGTGAGCACGCGCTGCAGCGCGCCGCCGATTTCGGTCTCTTCGCCCGGTTCCTTCGCCCGCTGCCCCGGCGCCGGCTCGAACAGGGCGACGATATCCATCAGGGTCGTACGGCGGCGATTACCGGTGAAGCGGTAGCCGCCGGTCGCGCCGCGCCCGCCCTGCACCAGGCCCGCGGCGGACAGTGTCCGCAGCACCTTGGCGAGATGATGGCTCGACACGCCGAAGCGCTCGGCGAGGTCAGCGGCCGACAAGGTGCGATCGGGCTCGCGCGCCAGCTCGAGCGTGGCGTAGAGGCCAAGACGCGTGGCCGTCTGCAGCTTCACGCCAACTTCCTCACAGCAGTTCCTTGTCGAGCTGCAAGGACGGTCCCGCCACCATGCCCTGCGCCCGAAAGAAGGAAAGGATCAGATGATCCTTACGATCGACCAGGGTGCGCACGCGTGTGACGCCCTCCGCCTTGAAGCGCGCGACCAGCGCGTCGAACAGCGCGCTGCCGATGCCACGCTGGCGAGTCTTGGGATCGATCTGGATGGCGAACACCCAGCCCGCCGCCGGCTGGCCGAATTCCCAGGCGCGCACCTCGCCCGCGATAAAGCCCGCCAATGCGCCTTTGTCGGTTTCGGCCACCAGGAAATGACGCTCGGGCGCCAGCATCTCCTGCCAGTAAGCGGGCTTGTCCGAGCCGGTCAGCCACGCATCCAGCGCCGAAATCGCTTTCAGATCAGAGGCTTGAGCAGGGCGGATCGCGACCATATCTCTTGCTAGAATGCGCTTGCAGCGGGGAAAGTAAATAGGTATTTCAGTACCGAATTACTGATATGGGAAACGCCATGGCCGAAGCCGCCCCGATCGACTTCCGCACCTCGCCCGAGCGCTATCGGCACTGGAAGCTCAGTACCGACAACGGCGTCGCCTATCTCACCATGGACGTGAACGAGGATGCGGGCCTGAAGCCTGGGTACAAGCTCAAGCTCAACTCCTACGATCTCGGCGTCGACATCGAGCTGGCGGACGCGGTGCAGCGCCTGCGCTTCGAGCATCCCGAGGTGGGCGCCGTGGTGATCCGCTCGCAGCGCGACCGCATCTTCTGCTCGGGCGCAAACATCAACATGCTGGGGCTCAGCACGCACGATCACAAGGTGAACTTCTGCAAGTTCACCAACGAGACGCGTCTGGCCATGGAAGACGCGTCAGAACATTCGGGCCAGAGCTACATCTGCTCGATCAACGGCATCGCCGCCGGCGGCGGCTACGAGCTGGCGTTGGCCTGCGAGCAGATCCTGCTGGCCGACGACGGCTCGAGCGCCGTCTCCCTGCCCGAGCTGCCGCTGCTCGCCGTGTTGCCCGGCACCGGCGGGCTGACACGCCTGGTCGACAAGCGGATGGTGCGGCGCGACCACGCCGATTTCTTCTGCACCACCGCCGAGGGCGTGCGCGGCAAGCGCGCGCGCGACTGGCGGCTGGTCGACAAGTTGATCCCGCCCAGCAAGCTTGCCGACGAGACCAGGAAGATCGCCGAGGACGTTGCCGCGAAGTCGAGCCGACCAAAGGACGACAAGGGCATCGCCCTGCCGCCGGTCGAGCGCAGCATCGAGGGCGACACGATCCGCTACGGCACGCTCACCGTCGAAATCGACCGCGAGCGCCGTGCCGCCCGTCTGCGCGTGAACGGCCCTGCCGCCGCGCCACCGGCAGATGCCGCCGCCATTCACGCCCAGGGCGCCGCCTTCTGGCCGCTCGCCCTGGCCCGCGATCTCGATGACGCGATGATGCATCTGCGCCTCAACGAAACCGAGATCGGCACCTGGGTACTGCAAAGCCAGGGCGATACCGCCCTGGTCGAGGCTTACGATGCGCTGCTTGCCAAGGAGGCCGCGAACTGGCTGGTGCGCGAGATCGTGCTCTACTGGAAGCGCACCCTGAAGCGGCTCGATGTCAGCTCGCGCAGCCTGATCGCGCTGGTCGAGCCCGGCTCGTGCTTCGCCGGCACCTTGTTCGAGCTCGTGCTGGCATCCGACCGGTCCTACATGCTGGACGGCGTCTTCGAGGGCTCGAACCTGCCGGCCGCCGCGGTGAAGCTCACGGCGATGAATTTCGGCCCCTATCCCATGGGCAACGGTCTGACCCGGCTGGCCAGCCGCTTCCTCGCCGAACCCAGGCATGTCGACGAACTCAAGGACGAGATCGACAAGGCGCTCGACGCCGAAGCGGCCGATGGCCTCGGCCTCGTCACCTTCACCCCCGACGACATCGATTGGGAGGACGAGGTGCGGCTGGTCCTCGAGGAGCGCGCCGGCTTCTCGCCCGACGGGCTGATCGGAATGGAAGCCAACCTGCGCTTCGCCGGGCCCGAGACCCTGGAGACCAAGATCTTCGCCCGCCTGTCGGCCTGGCAGAACTGGATCTTCCAGCGCCCCAACGCGACAGGCCCCGAGGGCGCGCTGAAGCTCTACGGCACGGGCAAGCAAGCCAAGTACGACCGCAAGCGAGCATAGGCAAAGGGCCTGAGGAGAACTGCCATGGCCATCGACTACACCCAGAGCATCCCCAACAACGTCGACCTCCACAGTGACCGCCGGCTGCAACGCGCGCTGGAGAATTGGCAGCCGCGCTTCCTCGACTGGTGGAAGGACATGGGGCCGGACGGCGCGCTCAATTTCGACGTCTACCTGCGCACTGCCATCTCGGCCGAGGCCAACGGCTGGGCGAACTTCGGCTACGTCAAGATGCCGGACTATCGCTGGGGCATTTTCCTGGCGGGCCAGGACCCCAACCGCGTGATCGCCTACGGCGACAACAAGGGCAAGCCGGTGTGGCAGGAAGTGCCGGGCGAGCTGCGCTCGACCTTGCGCCGCCTGATCGTGACCCAGGGCGACACCGAGCCCGCCTCGGTCGAGCAGCAGCGCCTTCTGGGCAAGACCGCGCCTTCGCTCTACGACCTGCGCAACCTCTTCCAGATCAACTGCGAGGAAGGCCGGCATCTGTGGGCCATGGTCTACCTGCTGCACGCCTATTTCGGCCGCGACGGGCGCGAGGAGGCGGAGATGCTGCTGGAGCGCCATTCGGGCGACGTCGACAAGCCGCGCATCCTGGGCGCCTTCAACGAGAAGACGCCTGACTGGCTGTCCTTCTTCATGTTCACCTATTTCACCGACCGCGACGGCAAGTACCAGCTTGCGTCGCTGGCCGAATCGGGCTTCGATCCGCTGGCGCGCTCCTGCCGCTTCATGCTGATCGAAGAGGCGCACCACATGTTCGTGGGCGAATCGGGCGTGCAGCGCATCATCCAGCGCACCTGCGAGCTGATGAAGGAACACAAGACCGACGACCTGCGCAGCCTGGGCGCCATCGACCTGCCGACCCTGCAGAAGTACCTGAACTTCCACTTCTCGGTATCGCTCGACCTGTTCGGCCAGGAGGCCTCCACCAACGCCGCCAACTACTACACGATGGGCGTGAAAGGCCGTTACCTCGAGACGCGCATCGAGGACGACCATCTGCTCACCGGGGCCGGCTTCGACATCGACACCGTCGAGGACGGCCGCATCGTGCGCAAGACGGTGCCGGCGCTGTCGGCTTTGAACGAGCGGCTGCGCAACGACTACGTCGAGGATTGCGCCAAGGGCCTGCTGCGCTGGAACCGGGTGATCGAACAGGCCGGCATCGCCTTCGAGCTCAAGCTGCCGCATCGCGCCTTCAATCGCCGGATCGGCGCCTTCGCCGAGCTGCACGTCTCGCCCGAGGGCACGGCGATGAGCAAGGCCGACTGGAAGGCGGCCGAGCACAAGTGGCTGCCCACGGCTGAGGACCGCACCTACGTGACGTCGCTGATGGGCCCCGCCGTGATCGAGCCCGGCAAGTTCGCCCACTGGATCGCCCCGCCGGCGCGCGGCATCAACGGCCAGGCCGCCGATTTCGAGTATGTGCGGTTCAACTGAGGTGGGGCCCAGGGGTCAGCTCACCGCGGGAGGCGCTCCTTCGAGGTAGGTGCTCTTGCCGGGGGCGAACGGTTCCAACACCGGCCAGATGAAGAGCACGCGCGCCGTACCCGGCCCCGTGGTTCCCCAGGCATGGGGCGTGTGCGGCGGGATGATGACGCACTGACCGGGGGTGGCCGTCACTCGGACCTTGTCCAGCTCGACCCAGATCTCGCCGGCCTCGACGAGGACGAGCTCTTCGTACTCATGAAAATGTCGCGGCACGGCGACGCCGGGTGCCACGGTGTTGGACAGCACACTCGTCGTCGTCGAGCCGTGCTCCTGCCCGGCGATCCACTTGCCGGTGATCCCGGCCCGCATGGGGAATTCCGGCAGCGCCGCGTAATCGATGATCGGCATTTTTCCCCTCCTCCGCGATGTACCGCGCTCCAGGCACTCTGCCATTTAGCATCGGCTTGGGCTACACGAGAGCGCTGCCACTTCACTTCCGGACGTCGGAAGCAAAGCTCAACTGACGGTGGCTGGCCGTTCCAAAGGGACACGATTAGAATGGCGCCATGGCCACGACCGATTTCGATCCGAATACCTTGAGCGTCGAAGAACGCTTGGCCCTGATTGATCGTCTCTGGATCAGCATTCTGGAAGATGCCGGTCGCGGCGACGTGTTGGCAGCACAAGCCCTCGATATGGATCACGGGCTCGATCCCGACGTGATCGCGGAACTGGAACGGCGCGCCGATGAGCTCGAGCGGGATCCTTCGAAAGGTATTCCCTGGAAGGATTTTCTCGAGGAGCTTCGTCGCAAGCGCGGGTGAAGCGCGCAATCATCCTCGGCAAAGCGGCGGCGCGCGGCCTGGAGAAGCGCCTGTCGTATCTGCGCGACGCCAGGCCAGGTGCCGAAGAGCGACTTGCCAGCGAAATGACGCGTCTGTTGAACCTGGTCTCCGAGTTCCCGAATCTGCACGCACCTTTTGGGCGCACGCTTCGAAGGGCAGTGTTGGAAGATATGGTCTCTTGGGGTTTTCTATCGGTCGAATGCTCGCTACGTCTTCGTCGCGGCCATCCTCGATCTGCGTCGCGATCCGGCTGCCATCCGGCGCCGGCTTGGGCTACATGAAGGAACACTAGAATTCATTTCGGGTCCGGGAATGGCACTTCCATCAGGTATCTCCTTCGGCGCTGACCTTCGGGTAAAACTGCCCGACCGTTTCAACGTCGCCGTGCCGTTCATCGATCGGCATGTCGGCGAAGGCCGCGGCGCCAAGGCCGCGATCCGCACCGCGCACGAGACCGTCACCTATGCCGAGCTGGCCGAGCAGGTGAATCGCGCGGGCAACGCGCTGCTGGCGCTCGGCCTGAAGCCGGGCGACCGGCTGCTGATGGTGGTGAAAGACTGCCCGGCGTTCTTCTATCTCTTCTGGGGTGCGATCAAGGCCGGCATCGTGGCCGTGCCGCCCAACACGCTGCTGCGTGCGCCGGACTACGCCTACATGTTCGAGGATTCGGGCAGCAAGCTCGTCGTCTATTCCGCCGAGTTCGCGGGCGAGATCGAGCCCGCGCTGAAGCAGGTTCCGATCAAGGCGCTCACGGTCGATGCCTTCCTCGCCGACATGGCGAAGGCTTCGCCCACGCTCGAGCCACATCTCGTCAACCCCGCCGACGATTGCTTCTGGCTCTATTCCTCCGGCTCGACCGGCCGGCCCAAGGGCGCGGTCCATGGCCATCGCGACATGGTGGTGACCAGCGAGCTCTATGGCGTGCGCGTGCTGGGCGTCACCGAACTGGACATCTGCTATTCGGCCGCCAAGCTCTTCTTCGCCTACGGCCTGGGCAACGCCATGACCTTCCCACTGTGGACGGGCGGCACCGCCATCCTCGACGACCGCCGGCCGACGCCCGACACGACCTTCGAGAACATCGATAGGTTCAAGCCGACGATCTATTACGGCGTGCCGACGCTCTACGCCGCGCTGCTGATGGCGCTCGATGCCGCTCCGCGCAAGCTCGCCAGCGTAAAAGCCTGCGTCTCGGCCGGCGAGGCGCTGCCGGCCGACATGTTCCGGCGCTGGAAGGAGAAGACCGGCACGGTGATCCTGGACGGCATCGGCTCGACCGAGTGCCTGCACATCTTCATCGGCAACAGCCTGAAAGATCACCGACCCGGCACCAGCGGCAAGCCGGTGCCCGGCTACGAGGTGAAGATCCTCGACGATGCCGGCCGGCCGGTGGCGAAGGGCGACAGCGGCCGGCTGTGGATCCGCTCGGAGTCCGCCGCCAAGTACTACTGGAACAAGCCGGAGAAGACCGCCGAGACCATGGTCGATGGCTGGCTCAACACCGGCGACACCTACCGCCAGGACCCCGACGGCTATTTCATCTATGACGGCCGTAGTGACGACATGCTGAAGGTGGGCGGCATCTGGTGTTCGCCGGTCGAGATCGAGAGCTGCCTGGTCGGCCACCCCGCCGTGCTCGAGGCCGCAGTGGTCGGCCACGCCGACGCCGACTCTCTGATCAAGCCCAAGGCGATCATCGTGCTGAAACAGGCCGACGACGGCGGTGCGGCCCTGACCGACGAGCTGATGGCGCTCTGCAAGAAGACGCTGGCGCCCTACAAATACCCGCGCTGGGTCGAGTACGTGCCCGAGCTGCCCAAGACCGCGACCGGCAAGATCCAGCGCTTCAAATTGCGTTCATAGCTCCCTCCCCTGCGCGGATGCCGCGCAGGGGAGGTTGTCGCGGTCATACCGCGACGGAGGGTCATGAGCGCCAATTCGTGCCTCCGACCCCTCCGCCGCTTCGCGGCACCTCCCCTTCGCGGGCTCCGCGATGGGGAGGAGAAGATGTTGTTGCACGCGACTTTTTCGGCTCTTATGGCGCCAATCAGACAACAGGGATGAGGCAGGGAGACCACCTATGAAACGCAAATTGTTTGGTGCCGCAACAATCGGCGCGCTGGCCTTCAGCCTGCAGCCGGTGGCGGCGCAGAGCCCGATCAAGATCGGCTTCATCAGCACCTTTTCCGGCCCGCAGGCCGCGATCGGCGAGGACATGCGCCGCTCGGTCGAGCTCGCCAAGGAGCATCTCGGCGGCAAGATGGGCGGCGTGCCGTTCGAGATCGTCTACGAGGACGACCAGTTCAAGCCTGACGTCGGCAAGCAGAAGTCCGAGAAGCTGGTGCAGCAGGACAAGGTGGCCGTGGTCGCGGGCTACATCTGGTCGAACGTGCTGCTGGCCTCGCTCAAGACCGTGACCGACGAGGGCGACACCATCCTGATCTCGGCCAATGCCGGCCCGTCGCAGATCGCGGGCGAGCTCTGCAACAAGAACTTCTTCTCGACCTCGTGGCAGAACGACCAGACGCCGATGGCGATGGGCGAGTATCTCAACACCAAGGGCGTGAAGAGCCTCTACCTGATGGGTCCCAACTACGCCGCCGGCAAGGACATGATCGCCGGCGTCAAGCGCTCCTACAAGGGCGAGATCAAGGGCGAGGACTACACCAAGTGGCCCGACCAGCTCGACTTCTCAGCCGAGCTCGCCAAGATCGCCGCCGCCAAGCCCGACGGCATCTTCATCTTCTATCCCGGCGCGCACGGCGTTCAGTTCGTCAAGCAGTGGGCGCAGTCCGGCCTCAACAAGACCGTGCCGCTCTACCAGGTGTTCTCGATCGACGCCATCACGCTGCCGCAGCAGGGCGACCTCGCGCTCGGCACCCTGGGCGCGCAGGAGTGGGTCAACGACCAGCCCAACGAACAGAACAAGCGCTACGTCGCCGACTTCAAGAAGAAGCACAACGTCTACCCGTCCTACTACGGTGCGCAGAGCTACGACGCGATCATGCTGATCGCCTCGGCCGCCGAGGCGCTGAAGGGAGACCTGTCGAACAAGGACAAGGTCCGCGCCGAGATGAAGAAGGCCAACTTCAAGTCGCTGCGCGGCGACTTCAAGTACAACACCAACCAGTTCCCGATCCAGAATTTCTACATCCAGGAAGCGGTGAAGGATCCCCAGGGCATGATGACGGTGAAGACCATCGCCACGGCCGTGAAGGACGCCAAGGATCCCTTCTATGAAAAGTGCCCGATGAAATAGGGCGCGCAACACGACGGTTGGCGGGAGCGCGGGCGATGCGCTCCCGTTTCGTTTGTCTAGGTCCTCTCCGCCGTGCAGCGGGGGAGAGGAAGGGGCCCGTCGCGAAGCGATGGGAAGGTGAGGTGGTGTCCGACACGATAGCGATATCCGGTATGAGAAACCCGAGGCCCACCTTACCCTCCCCGCGCTTCGCGCGGGTCCCCTCCCTCTCCCCCCGCGGTGACGCGGGCGGAGAGGGCTTCTGAGCGGGAAGCGAAGTTGGACTATCTGCTGCTCCAGGTGCTGAACGGCGTGCAGCTCGGCTTGCTGATGTTCCTGCTCGCCGCCGGCCTGACGCTCACCTTCGGCATCATGGACCTCGTTAACCTGGCGCACGGCTCGCTCTACATGATGGGCGCGTACATCGCCTGGACGCTGATCGGCTGGACGGACTCTTTCGTGCTGGGCACCCTGCTCGCGCTGCCCGCCACCTTCCTGCTGGGCGTCGTGGTCGAGGCCGCGGTCATGCGACGGCTCTATGCCCGCGACCATCTCGACCAGGTGCTGGCGACCTTCGGCCTGATCCTGTTCTTCAACGAGCTGGTGCGCGCCGTCTGGGGACCGGCCGGCAAGAGCATCGCCGTGCCGGCCTTCCTGGCCCGCACCGTCGAGATCCTGCCCGGCGTGCCCTACCCCGCCTACCGCTTCGCCATCATCGTGACCGGCGCCGCCGTCGCCACCCTGCTGGCCTGGCTGGTGGCGCGCACCCGGCTCGGCATGCTGATCCGCGCCGGCGCCTCCAACCGGCGCATGATCGGGGCACTGGGCGTCAATATCGAGCTGCTGTTCAGCCTGGTGTTCGGCCTGGGCGCGGTGTTCGCCGGTCTCGCCGGCCTGATGGCCGCGCCCTTGAGCTCGGTGAAGATCGGCATGGGCGACGACATTCTGATCGTGGCCTTCGTCATCATCGTCATCGGCGGCATCGGCTCGATCAAGGGCGCCTTCGTGGCCGCCATGGTGGTGGGCCAGATCGACATCATCGGCCGCGCCTTCCTGCCCGACCTCCTGAAGACGTTCCTCAGCAACTCCGCCGCCTCGAGCGCCGCGCCCGCCATCTCGCAGGTGCTGGTCTATATCGTCATGGCCGGCGTCCTGGTCTGGCGGCCGACCGGCCTGTTCGGGCAACGCACCTGATCATGTGCCGAAAGAACCACAACCTCACCCTGAGGAGCGACCCGCAGGGTCGCGTCTCGAAGGGCGGGATGCAGCGATGCTGTTGCCCATCACAGGGCGAAGGTTACTTCGCCCGATTCGAGACGCCGCGCTCCGCCCGGCTCCTCAGGATGAGGTCAAATGGGACGCACGCTCGTCAATGAGCAGCTTGCTCACCTCTCTGCGCACGCCGCGGGGACTCATCACCGTCCTGCTGCTGCTGATCCTGGCCGTGCTGCCTCTGCTGACCCAGGCCTTCGACCAGCGCTATCTGCTGTCGATCGGCACGCGCATCGTCATCTGGGCGATCGCCGCCATTAGCCTCAACATGATCCTGGGCTATGGCGGGATGGTGAGCTTCGGCCACGCCATGTTCTTCGGCATCGGCGGCTATGCCGTGGGCATCCTGGCGCATCACGGCATCGCCAGCGGCTGGATCCAATGGCCGGCGGGCATCGTGGCCGCCGCCTTGTGGGCCGCCGTGATCGGCGCGCTGTCGCTGCGCACGCGCGGCCTCTATTTCATCATGATCACCTTGGCCTTCGCCCAGCTCGTCTACTATCTGGGGGCGGGCCTCGAAGCCTATGGCAGCGACGATGGCCTCAACATCAGCCGCAGCCGCTTCCCCGGCCTGTTGGACCTGCGCGACAAGGCGTCGTTCTACTGGCTGTGCTTCGCGCTGCTCTGCGCCACCCTGTGGTTCTGCAGCCGTTTCGCCAATTCGCGCTTCGGCCTGGTGATCCGCGGCGCCAAGTCGAACGATCTCCGCATGACGGCGCTCGGCTTCCCGGTGTTCCGCTATCGGCTGGCGGCGTTCATCCTGTCCGGGGCCTTCGGCGGCCTGGCCGGCATCCTTCTGGCCAACGAGGGCGCCTATATCTCGCCGGCCATGATGTCGTGGGTGAAGTCGGGCGACCTCATCGTCATCGTGGTGCTGGGCGGCATGGGCACGCTGTTCGGCCCGCTCTACGGCGCCATCGCCTTCTTCGCGCTGGAGGAATCGCTGCCGCCGCTGCTCGACCTCGGCCGCAAGGGCTGGGGCGAATACTGGCAGATCGCCTTCGGCCCCATGCTGGTCCTGGTCGCGCTCTACGCCAAGGGCGGCATCGACTCCTTGTTCGGGCGCGGTCATGGCTGAGCCGCTGCTCTCCACCGACCGCCTGATCAAGCGGTTCGGCGGCCTTCTAGCCACCGACTCGGTCTCGATCGATGTCAGGCCCGGCGAGATCCATGCCCTGATCGGTCCCAATGGCGCGGGCAAGACCACGCTGGTGGGCCAGCTCACCGGCAACCTCAAGCCCGACTCCGGCACCATCCATTTTGCCGGCCGCGACGTCACGCGCCTGCCCACGCATGCCCGGGTGCGGCTGGGACTGGCGCGTTCCTTCCAGATCACCTCGGTGCTGCGCGAGTTCACCGCCCTCGACAACGTGGCCCTGGCCGTGCAGGCCCACGCTGGCCATTCCTTCCGCTTCCTGGCCGATGCGCGCCGCGACGAGACCCTGCGTGAGCCGGCGCGGCAGGGCCTCGCTGAGGTGGGACTCGCCCTGCGTGCCGACGTGGCTGCCGCCGCGCTCAGCCACGGCGAGCAGCGCCAGCTCGAAATCGCCATGGCGCTGGCAGGCGACCCCCGCCTGCTGCTGCTCGACGAGCCGATGGCCGGCATGGGCGCGGAGGAAAGCCAGCGCCTGATCGGCTTCCTGCGCGGGCTCAAGGGCAAGCGCGCCATGCTGCTGATCGAGCACGACATGGACGCCGTGTTCCAGCTCGCCGACCGCATCACCGTGCTGGTCTATGGTCGCGCCATCGCCAGCGGCACGCCCGAGGAGATCCGCGCCAATCCGGACGTTCGCCAGGCCTATCTCGGCGAGGAGACGGCGTGATGCTGCGGGTGCACGACCTCACAGCCTTTTACGGCGCGAGTCAGGCCCTGTTCGGCATGGAGCTGGCCGTCGACGCCGGCGAGGTGGTGACCCTGATGGGCCGCAACGGTATGGGCAAGACCACGACCGTGAACGCCATCATGGGCCTGCTGCCGTCACGCAGCGGCGTCGTCGAGTTCGAAGGCGCCCGGGTCGACCGCCTGCCCTCCTTCCGCATCGCCCGCCTCGGCCTGGGGCTGGTGCCCGAGGGCCGTCACATCTTCCCCAACCTATCGGTGCGCGAGAACCTTTTGGCGTCGGCGGCGAACCGCACGTCACGCGGCAATCCCTGGAGCCTCGAGCGTGCCTTCGGCTTTTTTCCGCGGCTCGCCGAGCGCCAGCGCAACATGGGCAACCAGCTCTCCGGCGGCGAGCAGCAGATGCTGGCGATCGGCCGGGCGCTGATGACCAATCCCAAGCTCCTGATCCTCGACGAGGCGACCGAGGGCCTGGCGCCGCTGATCCGCCACGAGATCTGGTCGTGCCTCGACCAGCTGAAGCGCGAGGGCCAGGCGATCCTGGTGATCGACAAGAGCGTGGGCGCGCTGATTGGCCTGGCCGACCGTCATCACATCGTCGAGAAAGGCAGGATTGTCTGGACCGGCACGTCCGACGCGCTGGCCCGCGACAGCGAGCTGCAGCACAGATATCTTGGCGTCTGATCCACCGGAGTTGTCGATGCGTCTGGCCGTCCTCGCCTCTGTCCTCGTCCTGGCTGCAGTGCCTGCCTTTGGCCAGGGACAAGTCAACGTCTACAACTGGTCGGACTATATCGCCGACGCCGAGCTCAAGAATTTCGAGAAGAATACCGGCATCAAGGTCAATTACACGACCTACGATTCCAACGAGATCCTGGACGCCAAGCTCAAGACCGGCCGCTCGGGCTACGATATCGTGGTGCCGACCGCCTCGCCGTTCTTCGTGCGCCAGCTCGCGGCCGGCCTGTTCCTGCCAATCGACAAGGCCAAGCTGAAGAATTTCAGCAACCTCGATCCCGATATCATGGCGGCGCTGGCCAAATACGATCCCGGCAACGCCCATGCCATTCCCTGGATGTGGGGCACCACGGGCATCGGCTACAACGTCGCCGAGATCAAGAAGCGCATGCCCGACGCGCCGGTCGACTCGCTGAAAATGGTGTTCGATCCGGCGGTCGTGGCCAAGTTCAAGGATTGCGGCGTCATGATGCTCGACAGCGCCACCGATGTCCTGCCGGCGGCGCTGAACTATCTCGGTCTCGATCCCGATTCCAAGAAGCCCGAGGACCTCGCCAAGGCGGCCGACGTCGTGAAGGCGGTGCGACCCTTCATCCGCAAGTTCCATTCCTCGGAGTACATCAACGCGCTGGCCGGCGGGAACATCTGCCTGGCCTTCGGCTATTCCGGCGACATCTTCCAGGCGCGCGACCGCGCCGCCAAGGCCAAGGACCGGCAGGACATCGCTTACGCCATCCCCAAGGAAGGCTCGATGCTGTGGATCGACGTGGCCGCGATCCCCAAGGATGCGCCCGATCCCGTGCAGGCGCTCAGCTTCCTCGATTTCATGATGGAGCCCAAGGTCGCCGCCGCGTCGAGCGAGCTCACCGGCTATGCCAATGCCAACAAGACGGCGACGGCCCTGATGCCCAAGGACATCACGGGCAACCCGCTGATCTATCCGCCGCCCGACGTGCGCGCGCGCTTCTATACCATCACCGCCGGCACCGCCGAACAGGTGCGCGAGCGCACGCGGCTGTGGACCACCATCAAGACAGGCCGATGAGCGACGCCCCGCCTTCGCAGCGAGCGAGGTGGCCCCGCGCCCTTTGGGCTGGCTTGCTTTCCTTGGTCTTGCCGGGTCTCGGCCAAATCTACGGCGGCGCGTGGCGGCTGGGCATCGTCCTGTATTTTGCTGTACTTGCGCTCACCCTTTCATGGAACGCTGTGACTTGGATCGTGCCGCCGACACCCGGTGCCGTGGTTGCCTCCGCTGTCGCGTTGTTGTTTATCCCGCTGGCCATCGCAATCGATGCTTTCCGCCGAGTCTATTCACAGTCAATGGCGACACCCCGTCCCTGGTACCGGTCGACCTGGGTTGCGGCCATCGTTGTGATCGCGATCAACATCGGCCTGCAGCTGAGCGAAACGGATCTTTATTCGCCCGGTTGGCGAAGCTTCCACATTGCCTCGGCTTCGAACATGCCGACGCTGTTGATCACCGACTACGTCCTGGCCGACACCCGCCATCCTGGGGCGATGCCGGCTTATGGCGACATCGTCGTGCTCCGGCCCCCGCGTGATCCCAAAGTCGACTATGTCAAACGCGTCATCGGATTGCCCGGGGATCGCGTGCAGGTGCGTGAAGGCATCTTGTATCTCAACGGCAAGTCCGTGCCGCGCGAAACTGAGGATAGCGCGCCGCGCCCTTCCGACCTGAAGCAGTACCGCGAAACACTGCCCGATGGCCGCACCTACACGATCCTTGAAACGCCGCAGAGCGCAGCGGAGTCCAGCGTTGAATTCAACGTGCCTCCCGGCTTCTTCTTCGTTCTCGGAGACAATCGCGGCAACAGCCTCGACAGCCGCTACAAGGATTTCGGTCATATCCCGATGGCGAACTTCATCGGCACCGTTCGCACCGTCTCCTGGTCGACAGAGCCGACTCGTCTTTTGTCGCGTGTGCAGTAGTGCGGCGCCTGTGGCGATGAAGAAAGATACGTCGATCGTCCGCATCGAAGGCGTCACCAAACGCTTCGGTGCGATCACGGCCGTCGACAAGGTAGATCTCGCCATCGAACGCGGCGAGCTGTTCGCCCTTTTAGGCAGCTCGGGCTGTGGCAAGACCACGCTGCTGCGCCTGCTGGCGGGTTTCGAGACGCCCGATGCCGGCCGGCTCATCATCGACGGCCAGGACATGACCGGCGTGCCGCCGCATCGCCGGCCGATCAACATGATGTTCCAGTCCTACGCCCTCTTCCCGCACATGAACGTGGCGGACAACGTGGGCTACGGGCTGCGCCGCGAGGGTCTGCCCAAGGCAGAGATTGGCGCGCGCGTCGCCGCGGTGCTGGAACAGGTGCGGCTGTCGGATCATGCCGCACGGCAGCCGGCGCAGCTCTCGGGCGGGCAGCGTCAGCGCGTGGCGCTCGCCCGCGCGCTAGTCAAGCAGCCCAAGCTCTTGCTGCTCGACGAGCCGTTGGCCGCCCTCGACCGCAAGCTGCGCGAGGGCACGCGCTTCGAGCTGGTGCGCCTGCAGGAGGAACTCGGCCTCACCTTCGTCATGGTGACCCACGACCAGGAAGAGGCGATGTCCATGGCGGGCCGGCTGGCCGTCATGGATCTCGGCCGGGTCGTGCAGGTCGGCACGCCGCACGAGGTCTACGAGCGGCCGCGCTCGCGCTTCGTCGCCGACTTCATCGGCATCGCCAACATCCTGCCGCTGGGCGACGGCAGCCGCTGGCTGGCGCTGCGGCCGGAGAAGATTGCCCTCGGCGCCGCGCGACCGGACACCGCGCACGCCGTCGCCGGCAAGATCGTCGACGCGGCCTACGAAGGCGATCGCTCGCTCTATCGCGTCGCCATCGACGATGGCTCCGTGCTGCAGGTCTCGACCGCCAACGTCGCGCGCACGGCGGAGACGTTCCGACGTGGCCAGGATGTGTGGCTGGGCTGGGCCGCCGACGCCGGGCACGAGTTGGAGGAGTGATGCCTTCATGGGAGCGCGGACCTCCAGGTCCGCATCATGAGCATGAGCGGACCTGGAGGTCCGCGCTCCGCATGAGGCAGTAGTCGCATGCGCCTCGTCATCGCGCTGCCCTTCGTCTGGCTGATCGTCTTCTTCCTGCTGCCGTTCGCGCTGGTGCTGGCGATCGCGTTCGGCACCAATGCGCCCGATTCGGCGCCGCCGGTCGCGCTGGGCCTCAGCTTGGAAAACTTCAAACTGCTTTTCACCGACGACCTCTACGTCGCGGCCTGGCTGTCCTCGCTCCGCATCGCCGCGACCGCGACCCTGGTCTGCCTGCTGCTGGGCTATCCCATGGCCTATGCCATCGCCCGCGCGGCGCCCGGGCGGCGGCCGCTGCTGCTGATGCTGGTCATCCTGCCCTTCTGGACGTCGTTCCTGATCCGCGTCTATGCCTGGATGGGCCTTCTGGCCGAGAACGGCATCCTCAATCAGGTCCTGCGCTGGTCCGGCCTGGCGTCCGATCCGGGCACGATCCTGGGCACCGAATGGGCCGTGCAGCTGGGCATCGTCTACGCCTACCTGCCCTTCATGGTGCTGCCGCTCTACGCCTCGCTCGAGAAGCTCGACCTCGGCCTGCTCGAAGCGGCGGCCGACCTCGGCGCCAGGCCGTTCGCCGCTTTCCTGACCATCACCCTGCCGCTGTCGCTGCCCGGCATCGTGGCGGGCTGCCTGCTGGTGTTCATCCCGGCGGTCGGCGAGTTCGTGATCCCCGACCTTTTGGGCGGCACCGACACGCTGATGATCGGCAAGGTGCTGTGGGACGAGTTCTTCACCAATTCAGACTGGCCGCTCGCCTCGGCAGTGGCGATCTGCCTGCTGGTGCTGCTGGTCGGGCCCATCGTCCTGTTCCAGCGCCAGCAGGCCAGAAGCCTGGAGCGCCGCTGATGGCCAGTTTTGCTCAAGGGGGCCGCGCGCGCTTCGCCTTCGCCGTGCTGGCCTTCGGCTACGCCTTCCTCTACCTGCCGATCGCACTGGTGATGGCCTATTCGTTCAACGAATCGCGCATGGTCACGGTGTGGGCGGGCTTCTCGACCAAATGGTGGAGCGCGCTGTTCGCCAACGAGGCGATGCTCTCGGCCGCCTGGCTGTCGCTGCGCATCGGCCTGGTGAGCGCCACGATGGCCGCGATCATCGGCCTGGCCGCGGGCTACGTGCTGGCGCGCGTGCCGTCCTTCTTCGGCCGCACCCTGTTCGGCAGCCTGGTGATTGCCCCCATGGTGATGCCCGAGGTGGTGATGGGCATCTCCATGCTGCTGCTGTTCGTGGGCTCCGAGCGCCTGTTCGGCGGGCCGGATCGCGGCTTCCTCACGATCGCCATCGCCCACATCACCTTCTCGATTTCCTTCGTCGCCATCGTCGTGCAGGCGCGCCTCGCCGATTTCGACCAATCGCTCGAGGAAGCGGCGATGGATCTCGGCGCCACGCCCTGGGTGACCTTCCTCACGGTGACCTTGCCTTTGATCGCGCCGGCGGTCGGCTCGGGCTGGCTGTTGGCCTTCACCCTCTCGCTCGACGACCTGATCCTGACCCAGTTCGTCGCCGGCGCGCAGTCGCAGACCCTGCCGATGCGCGTCTATTCCAGCGTGCGGCTGGGGGTCGATCCGCAGATCAACGTGCTGGCCACGATCATCGTCGTGATCGCGGCGTGTGCGCTGGTTTTCTCCGGCTGGCTGACACGGCGGCGATAGAATTCGATAGGCACGACAATCGAAACGGAACCTAGGGCGTGCTTGGTCCGGCAGCGCGAATGATCCCGATCAGTGCCGAGGCACGATTGGAGGGATCGCGAATTGCATTGGCCGTATCGAAAGCGGGCTTGAACTGGCCCGCCGCGATCTGGGCGCGTGTCAGACGCTCCAGAGCGATATCCCTCTGCCTGGGTCCCAGGGAATCGACAATCACCAGGGCAGAAGCGAAATTCCCCTCGGCAATGACTTCATCAACGGCCTTCAGCTTTTCTAGTTGCGGAGAGAACCAGCCCGCTATCGCCATCAATTGAATGACGTTGTTGCCAGCCAGGGCCGCAGCCTTTTCAAAGAGCTCCCGCTCGGCCGTAGCATCAGCAGCCGATTCGGCCTGCAGCAGCAATTCCAAGGCCTTCACCTGGTCGCCGCCAGTCCCCTGGGCCGAGAGTCGCGCAAGCTCGTTGCGGAATTTGACTTTCACTTCCTCAATCGCCTCCAGGGTGCGCGCCGCACCTTCCTTATCGCCAAGGGGAATCTGCGCACCCCTGAGGAAGTTCAAGCCATCAACGAGCTGCCAACCGGACAGGCGCGCGACACTGTTCTGCGCCAGTCTCAACGCAGCCTTGGCGTCGTCGCCATATCCGGCCTTGGCGAGGGTTGTCGCAAGATCCGCAAGGTACGCCGGCGACGGCGGCCGTGCCGCCTGTGCAATTTCGAGGGCAACGGGTACGGTTGCCTGCAGCGCTTGCTTGTCTCCGCGCCTGATTTCCTCCTTGATCGCTTTCAGTATGCTCGGAGGGCGGTTCAGATCGTCGAGGCCCCTTGAGGCCGCAACGGCTTCGGCGAAAGCGCCGCACGCAATCAGGCTGTCGACGATTCGGCCGACGCGTAGCATTCGATCGATGGGGGCCGTGGGACTTTTGCCGAGCGCCTCACGAGCGTCCGCAAGGGTCTTGCGCGCGTCTTCAACACGACCCGCGCGCTGCTGCGTTTCGCCAATCAAGATCAGGCTGTCAGCATTGCCCGTAGCATCCGCGATCTTGCGCGCCTGAACCCAATCCCCGTCCCTCGCCAAAGCTTCAGACAGCTCCGAAGCGAGCATGGTGCGGCTTCCCGCGAGTGGCAGAGCCGCTATAACCATGAGTGCCTGCTCCGTATCGCCCGCGAATCCAAGAGCACGAGATGTGATGCGAGCAGCATCCACCGGCTCCTTGACGTAGAATGCGTCGACCTCCTCTCTGAGTTGCCGCAGTGCCCCCTCGGCGCTCGCCTGATCACCAGCTCTATGTTGCGCCTTCGCGATTGCGGCAAGCAGGCTGGCACGCGCGCCTTTGTCGGTGACTCTTGCAAGTAATGCCGCGGCGCGGCGGACATCGCCATTTGCTGCGAAGGCGCTGCCAATCTCGGCCAGCGTGCGGCTGTACATGGTCTGGAAGTTCGGTGTAGCGATCTTCCATACAGATGGAGCGGGCTCGCGAGGAGCCTTCGCCTGCAACGCGTCGACAAGGGCAACTGTCTTCTCTGCATCTGCGACGTTGGCACTCTTTAGCTGGACGGCGGCGAGCTTTCCCATGGCGCGGAGTTGAGCGTCGTCGGGCAGCGTCTGAACAAACGCCAGAGCACGTTGCACATCACCGGCGCGCGCCGACAGCTCGATCAAATCGGGAAGCTGGTAATCCTTGGGTTCAATCGTCGACCACGCTTCCGCGAGAGTGCGCCGCGCGCCGGTCATATCGTTCGAAGACACTTGCCATCTCGCCAAGTTAGTCAGCATGCGTAGCCTGTCAGCCTGGGACTCGGTCGCGGTAATTTTCTGAATGGCGTCGTAGGCGGCAGCGCCGGACATCTCTACCAAGTCGGCATCCGGCTTGGCGACAGATTGAATTGCCGGATCATTTGCCAGAGTTGAATGTCCCGTCGCCTGGCCACAAACGGCAAGAACGACAATAGTAAAGATCCGCAATCTTCGCTCAAGGACGTGGATGTGCATGGCCTTGCTCTCGTGGCTCACCGTCTTTGTGGCACAACCGGAGCGAACGTCAACGACGCTCGATAAGCGCCATTTGCACCATGATTGCCGTCTGTGCGCTCATTTTCTTTTCCGGCTGGCTGACGCGGCGGAGGGCCTAGGCTATCTTCCAGGCGTTGTCCAAAAATGGAATAACCCTCGGAGGAAACCTTGATCGACAGAAGAGCCCTGCTGAAGCAGTCCGGCGCTCTCGTGGGCGCACTGGGCACGGTCGCCGTCTTCGATCCGCTGCGCGCCTTTGCCGACACGGTCACCTTGCCCTTCGGCAACGGCGAGCGGCCGATGGTGAAGTATCCGCAGAAGCGCCTGATGATCGGCATGACCAGCCGGCCGCCACAGCTCGAGACTCCATTCGCGGTCTTCAACAACGGCCCGATCACGCCCAACGACGCCTTCTTTGTGCGCTACCACCTGGCCGGCATCCCGCTCGAGATCGACCCTGACACTTTCAGGGTCGAGGTCAAGGGCAAGGTCGACAAGCCGCTGAAACTCTCGCTGGCCGAGCTCAAGGCCATGCCGTCGGTCGAGATCGTCGCCGTCAACCAGTGCTCGGGCAACAGCCGCGGCTTCTTCGAGCCGCGCGTGGCCGGCGGACAGCTCGGCAACGGCGCCATGGGCAATGCGCGC
>DATHNU010000532.1:0-2309 GCA_035485695.1 Reyranella sp.
ATCCAGGTCCAGATAGATAGGTAGTCTATCTATCATTTTGGACCGCACGCCCGATATGAGCCTTACAATCTCCTCGGACGAGCTGACCGCGGCGATGGACCTTGCCGAGGCGCTGCGGCTGGTGCTGCGACGGCTGCTGCGGCAGCTGCGGCGCGAGAGCCACGACCTCGGCCTTTCCGGGCTGCAGATGATCCTGCTCGCCGCCATCTGCGAGCGCCCCGGGATCGGCGTCGGCGAGCTGGCGCGTCTGGAGAATTTGCGCGGTCCCACCGTCAGCGCCCAGATCAAGGCGATGGAGGCCGCCGGGATCGTCCGGCGCAAGACGCCCAATCCCGACGACCGCCGGCGGGTCGGCCTGGTCGCCACCGAGAAGGGCAGCGCAATCGTCACGGCGCTCAGGCGGAGCCGGGCGGACTGGCTGACGCGCAAGCTCGCCGAGCTGACGCCGGAAGCGCGGCAGGCAATCCGCGCCGCCATCGGCCCGCTCGGCGAGATCGTGCGATGAGCGCCAGCGACATTTCCGATGCCGCAAGCGGGGAGCCGAGCAGTCGCGAGATTCGCGAGGTGTTCATCGGCCTGATGATCGTCCTCGGACTGGCGGCGATCGACCAGAGCATCGTCGCCACCGCGCTGCCCCGCATTGTCAGCGAGCTCGGCGGCGTCACGCATCTCTCATGGGTGGTGACCGCCTATGTGCTCACCGCCACCGCCACGATGCCGCTTTACGGCAAGCTCGCCGACCAATACGGCCGCAAGCCGGTGCTCTACGCCGCCATCGTGATCTTCCTGATCGGCTCGGCGCTCAGCGGGGCGGCGCACAGCCTGCTGCAGCTCATTCTGTTCCGCGCGGTTCAAGGGCTGGGCGCCGGCGGCTTGCTGCCGCTCGCGCAGATCATCATCGGCGACCTCGTGCCGCCGGCGCAGCGCGGCCGCCGCCAGGGCGCGATCGTCGCAGTGTTCGCGGTGTGCAGCGTGCTCGGTCCGTTGCTCGGCGGCCTCATCACCGATCTGCTCTCCTGGCACTGGATTTTCTATGTCAATCTGCCAATCGGCGCGGTCTCGCTGGTCGTTATCGCGCGCGCGCTGCGCCGGCCGCAGCAGACCCGGCAGCGGCGCATCGATTATCTCGGCGCCACGCTGCTCACCGCCGCCACCACGGCCCTGCTGCTCGTGCTGGCGCTGGGCGGCACGGAATGGCCGTGGGATTCGCCGGAGATCGCGACCTCCGCCGGCGCGGCGGTCGGGCTCGGCGCGCTGCTCGTCCTGCACCTGCGGCGCGTGCCGGAGCCGGTGCTGCCGCCCGAGCTATTCAGCGACCGTGTCTTCGTCGTCGTCTGCACCGTGGCGGCCCTGACCTTCATGGGCATGGCCGGCTCGAGCCTGTTCTTTCCGCTGTTCTTTCAACTCGTGATGGGCATGAGTGCGTCGTATTCCGGCGTGCTCACGGGGCCGATGATGGTCGGCATCGTCATCTCCTCGGTCGTCAACGGTCGTCTGCTGCTGCGCTCCGGGCGCTACAAGCGCACGCAGATCGTGGGGCTCGCCGCGGCGGTCGCCGCTTTCGCCGTGCTTGCCTGGAGCATTGCGACGGCGCAGAGCCTGTCGGCGATCGAGCCGGCGATGTTAGCGCTCGGTCTCGGGCTTGGGCTCGTCATGCCCAACATGACCATCGCGGTGCAGAACGCGCTGCCGACCGCCCATCGCGGCGTCGGCACCGCGACGCTCGCGTTCTTCCGATCGCTGGGCGGGCTGATCGGCGTTGCCGGCGCCGGCGCGATCCTCTCCCAAGAGTTGCACGCGGCGGGCGCCGCGTCAGGGACGGGCGCGCTGAAGCCGGACGGTCTCCCCAGCGCGACGCTGTCGCCCGAGGCGCACGCGGCCCTGGTCGAGGTCTACCGGCACGGCATCGCCATCGTGTTCACGACCGGCGTCTGCATCGTTGGGCTCGCGCTCGTGATGATCTTCCTGATGCCGGAATTGCCGCTGCGCGCGACGCATGCGGCGGCCGATCCGGTGCGGCCGCCCTCTCGGTCCACGCCCGGATCCTGAAGCTCATCCTGGATTTGCGAAATCGTGATGGCTTGACCGTGCTGTTCATCAGCCACAATCTGGGGTGATCATCAATTCCGGTTTCGCACCGAACGTACCGACTGTAGGCCCGCGCTTTGCCCGTCATGACCGTGCTGCTCCTCTCGAAACCGTTCGAGACGTCACGTGGACTAATCAGGAACCGGGCCGGAGCCCAAGAGGAGTCCGCATCGCAATCATTCGGAGATGGAGCGGAGCTTTGTTTCACCTGCGGGCGGTCG
>DATHNU010000533.1:0-9230 GCA_035485695.1 Reyranella sp.
CGGCAACTCGCACATGTTCGCCAACATGGCCTCGCATTCGATCGAGGTCACCGAGGCCGAGGAGCCGATCCAGCTCCTGGCCTACGAGTTCGTGGCCGACAAGGCGGGCGCCGGCAAGTATCGCGGCGGCGTGCCGTTCCGCCGCGACTACCGTTTCCTCGAGGAGGAAGGCACCTTGCAGGTCCGCTCTGATCGCCGCGACCATCGCCCGTTCGGCCTCTACGGTGGCAGCCCGGGCGGCCCGTCGGAGAACTATTTTAACCCGCAGGCGGAGAACCGCGTCCTGCCCGGCAAGTTCACCATGATCATCAAGCGCGGCGACATCTTCCGCCATGTGCTGGCCGGCGCCGGCGGCTGGGGCGATCCGCTTGAGCGTGATCCCGCCGCCGTGCTGAAGGACGTGCGCAACGAACTGCTGTCGGCTGAGAAGGCGATAGCGGACTATGGCGTGATGGTCGACACCGTGCGCTGGACCATCGACATGGCGGCCACGACGAAGGCCCGCGAGGAAATCAGGCGCGCCCGTGGCTGGAGCGAGGTGCCCAAGGTGCAATGGCACGATCCGCCGACGCCGGGCCTGGGCGCGGTGCGGGCCGCGGAATGAGTGCAGCGACTTATCGTGTCGGCGTCGATATCGGCGGCACCTTCACCGACATCGTCCTGCTGGGCGCCGACGGCACCCTCCACACCAAGAAGATCTCCTCCAGCGTCGGCAACTATGCCCAGGCGATCGTCGAGGGGCTGAGCGAGCTGTTCCAGGAGACCGGCCTCGCCGGCGACGTCATCGAGGAGATCCGCCACGGCACGACGGTGGCGTCCAACGCCATCCTCGAGCACAAGGGCGCGCGGGTCGGGCTTATAACGACCAAGGGCTTTCGCGACGTGCTGGAGATCCGCACGCTCCGCATGCCCAAGCTCTACGACCTCGCCTGGGAGAAGCCCGCGCCGCTGGTCGAGCGCTATCTCCGCCAGGTCGTCGATGAGCGGGTCGATGCGCGTGGCCGCATCGAACGGGCGCTCGAGGCGCGCGACGCCGAACGCGCCGTCGACGCCCTGCTCGCCGAGAAGGTCGAGGCGATCGCCGTCTGCCTGCTCAATTCCTTCGCCAATCCGCGCCATGAGCTCATGATCAAGGAGATCCTCACACGCAAGGCGCCCGATCTGAAATCGAGCATCTCCTTCGAGGTGCTGCCGGAGATCAAGGAATACGAACGCACCTCGACGACCGTCATCAACGCCTATGTCATGCCGATCGTCACCAGCTACCTGCGCGCGCTGCGCCGCGGCCTCGACGATGCCGGCATTCCGGCGCGCCTGCTGCTGATGCAATCGAACGGCGGCCTCAGCAGCGATATCGCCGCGGCCGAGCGGCCGATGAACATCATCGAATCGGGCCCGGCCGGCGGTGTCGTCGGCGCCCAGGCGCTGGCGCGTGCCAAGGACCTGCCCAAGATCATCACCTTCGACATGGGCGGCACCACGGCCAAGGCCTCGATGGTCGAGGACGGCGAGGTCACGCGCGCGTCGGAGTACTCCGTCGGCGCCGGCATCATGACCGGCTCGCGGCTGCTCACCGGCGCGGGCTATATGCTGAAGGTGCCGGCGATCGATCTCGCCGAAGTGGGCGCGGGCGGTGGTTCGCTGGTCTGGATCGATGGCGGCGGCTCGCTGCAGATCGGGCCCGAGAGCGCCGGCGCCCTGCCGGGCCCGGTCTGCTACGACAAAGGCGGCGAGATCCCCACCGTCACCGACGCCAACGTGCTGCTGGGCTACATCAACCCGCAGCACCTGGTGGGCGGCGCCCTGGCGCTCAATGCCGGCAAGGCGCGCCAGGCCTTCGCCGACAAAGTCGCCAAGCCGCTCGGCATGCCGATCGAACAAGCCGCCTACGGCGCCCACCTGATCGCTGCCTCGAACATGATCCGCGCCATCAAGTCGGTGTCGACCGAGCGCGGCCGCGATCCGCGCGAGTTCGCGCTCTTCGCCTTCGGCGGCAACGGTCCGCTGTTCGCCTGCGGCATGGCGCGCTCGCTGGGCATGAGCCGCATCGTCGTGCCACCGTCGGCCGGCCTGTTCTCGTCCTTCGGCCTCCTCTATGCCGACGTCGAGCACCATTATTCGCGGACCTTCCGCCGCCTGCTGCGCCGCGCCGACCTGGCCGAGATCGAGCGCGCCTGGAGCAGCCTGGCCGACCAGGCCCGGGCGCAGCTTGCCGCCGAGGATTTCTCCAGCGACAGCATGCGGCTCCGCCGCTCGGCCGCGCTCCATTACCAGGGCCAGAGCTATGAACTCACCGTGCCGGTGCCCGACGGGCCGATCGACGATCGGATGGTGGCGCTTCTCGAGGAGGCGTTCGGCCAGGAGCACGAAAAGACCTACGGCCATCGCGCCGGTCCGGACGAGCCGGTCGAGCTGGTCGCCATCCAGATCGTCGGGCAGGGGCTGCGCCAGGGCGCCGGCATTCCCGAGCGCCTGCGTCCCAGCCGTGCCGAGCCCGAGCCGCCGCCTGCGCGCCCGGCCTATTTCGGCGGCGACGGCAACGGCCGCGCCGCCGGCTGGATCGACACCCCCATCCTGCGCCGCTCCGATCTCGCCGCCGGGCGCAGCGGCCCGCTGATCGTCGAGGAATACGACGCGACCTGCGTCGTCCCGCCCGAGGCCACGGCCAGCCTCGATGCCGGCGGCAATATCGTGATCACGCTGACATAGTCATCGCTGGGGGCGCGCCACTGCAGTGGCGCGTCTTCTCATGCTCGCGGGCCAGAAGAATATGACGCGCCACTGGAGTGGCGCGCCCCCAGCGAAGAGCGTCGAAACGAACAGCAGGGCTCAAGCCATCGCGTGTTCGTGACGGCTGAGCTTGAATCCCTCGTAGCCCTTGGCGGCGACGGCATCGCAGTGCCGCTTGTAGCGGTCGTAGCCGCCGACATAGGGCATAAACACCCGTGGCTTGCCGGGAATGTTGGCGCCCATGTACCAGGAGTTGGCCAGGGGATAGAGCGTGCTGTCGGCCACCTGGTTGACGTGGTGCACCCACTCCATCTCGGCCTGTGGCGAGGCCTCGATGCGGTCGAAGCCGTGCTTGCGCATATGGCCGATGCAGTCGGCGATCCAGTCGACGTGCTGCTCGATCGAGGCGATCATCTGCGTCTTCACGCCCGGGCTGCCGGGGCCGGTGACGACGAACATGTTGGGGAAGCCCGACATCATCAGGCCGAGATAGGTGAGCGGCCCGCCCTCCCAGTGATCGGCCAGAACCGCGCCGTCGGTCGTGCGGATGTCGATCTCGCGCAGCGCGCCGGTCATGGCGTCGAAGCCGGTGGCGAACACGATGGCGTCGAGTTCGAATGTCTGGCCGCCGGCAGTCAGAAGGCCGGTTTCGGTTATCTCCTGGACGGGATCGCTGCGCACGTCCACCAGGGTGACGTTGTCGCGATTGTAGGTCTCGTAATAGTTGGTATCGAGGCAGAGCCGCTTGGTGCCGATCGGATGGTCCTTGGGTGCCAAAAGCTCGGCGGTCCGCTTGTCCTTCACGATGCCGCGGATCTTGTTGCGCACGAATTCCGAGGCGGTGTCGTTCGACTCCTTGTTCACCAGCAGATCGGTATAGGCATACAAGTAGCTGATGCTACCACCTTCCTGCCACTTGGACTCGTAGGCCTTGTTGCGCTCCTCTTCGGCAACTTCGAGTGCCGACTTGGTGGGCTTGGGATGGCCGCCGATGGCGAAGGGCGTGTCGGCCGCGGCGGCGCGACGTGCCGGGTACTCAGCCTTGTGGCTCTGCTCGCGCTCGGCCTCCATCGGCCCGTTGCGCGCCGGCAGGCTGAAATTGGCGGTGCGCTGGAAGACATGCAGGTGCCTGGCCTGGCTCGCGATGATCGGGATCATCTGCACGCCCGACGAGCCGGTGCCGATCACGCCCACCCTGAGGCCGCTGAAATCGACTCCTTCATGCGGCCACAGGCCGGAGTGGTACCACTTGCCCTTGAAGCTCCCGAGTCCCTTGAAGTCGGGCACCCGCGGCGTCGAGAGATTGCCCGCCGCCATCACGCAATAGCGTGCGCGGATCACCTCGCCGCCATCGGTCTTGAGCGTCCAGTCGCCTTCCTTGCCGTCGAACCGCGCCGAGACGATGCGGGTGTTGAGCTGCACGTCGCGGCGCAGGTCGAAGCGGTCGGCCACATGGTTGATGTAGCGCAGGATCTCCGGCTGGGTGCCGTAGCGCTCGGGCCATTTCCATTCCTGCTGCAGCTCGTTGGAGAAGCCGTAGGAATATTCGAGGCTCTCGACGTCGCAGCGCGCGCCGGGATAGCGGTTCCAGAACCAGGTGCCGCCGACGCCCGATCCCGCCTCGTAGGCGCGGACCCTGAGGCCCATGCCGCGCAGCCGATGGATGGCATACAGACCGGCCAGGCCGCCGCCGACGATGGCGACGTCGAGCTGGCGCCCTTCGGAAGAGGGCTGCGCGGGACTGTGGGACGCGTCGGGCATGGCGGAATCCAGACCTTTTGCTATGCGAGCGGTGAAAAACCTTGTCCCTTCACGGTCTCCTGCATCCGCCGGGTTTGCAAGGGTCGCCGCCGGCGACATTGCAAGGGCGGGCATGCACGATGTGCGTTGCAGCAAGGCCCCGTTACCGATCCCGTCGTCCCGACCGGAGCGAAGTGGTGTGGAGGGACCCTCTCTCCGCGGTTAGCCGCAAATTGTCGAGAGTAAGGCCCCTCGACGGCGCCTCGCCCCGTCGAGCGCCAGGCAAACGATCCGCGCCGATCCGGCCTTGCGGAGTGGCTTTCGACTCGGTCGACGATGGCGCAAAGCGCGCAGCGTCGACTTCGACGAGGCAAAAGGATCAAGGGCTCACGCGGGCAAATCTCGCTGCTGGATATTCTATTTTTCCGCGATCGCCCGCGCGAGTCGGGGTGCATTCGACAAAGCGTTGATGTCAGGCAGGGGACGGCGCGTTTCCGCGTACGCGGCCAGCATCGATTCAAGGGCTTGCGCGATCTCCAGCAGACGATGATCGCCAAAACGCGCTCCCACGACCTGGAGGCCGAAAGGTGTTCCTTGTGAATCCAGGCCGGCAGGAATGGCGACGGCGGGATGGCCGACCAGCGAGATGCCGTAGGTAATGCTGTACCACTCCGAATAGTGGCGCGCCGGCCGGCCATCCAGCGTTTCGGGATAGGCAATCCGATGCGGGAACGGCAAAACGTTGACTGCCGGCGTGATCAGCACGTCATATCGATCGAAGACCGCTTGAAAATCCTGGTAGGTCCGCGTCTGCTCGGCGAGCGCCGCCGCCATGTCGGCTGAGGTACTGGCGAGTGCATCCTCGATGTTCCAACGGAGGTTGGGGTCGAGACCGTCACGACTTTCATCATAGCGCTTCTTTGAGCCCGCGAGGAGGTAGAGGCCGCGCATGCCCCAGTAAGCCATTTCCGCATTCTCCATCCTGACGTCGCAATCCTCGCAGACGGCGAAGGCGTGGGAGAACACGCCAAGCTTCTGCCGGAACGTCTGTCTGACGATTTGGTCGACCGGAGCAAAGCCCAGATCCTCCGAGAGGGCGACGCGCAGCCCCGACATATCCACGTGTTTCAAGGCCAGAAATGCAGTTGGATCAATCGGCCGTGACAGCATATCCCGACTGTCATACGCCGCGATGGCGGCGAGCAGCAGTGCATTGTCCGCAACCGTTCGCCCCATCGGACCTTGCACACCATTGGTCGACAAGCCGATGACTCGCTTATCCGATGCAACGAGACCGGGAGTCGGCCGCAGCCCTGTCACACCGCAAAACGCCGCCGGATTGCGAATGCTGGCACCGGAGTCCGACCCATTGGCAATGGGGGCCATTCCTGTGGCCAGCGCCACCGCCGCGCCGCCGGACGATCCGCCGCAGGTGCGTGTCGTATCGAATGGGTTGCCTGTCGGTCCGAACACGCGATTGGTCGTATTCGAACCCACGCCAAATTCCGGCGAGTTGGTCTTGCCGAAAATGACAGCCCCATGGCGGCGCATCCGCGCCACGACAGGGTCGTCGCTCTTCGGCACATGGTCCCTGTAGAGCGGGGAGCCATAGGTGGTCCGGATGCCTTTGGTGTCATTGAGGTCTTTGACGACCGACGGCAGCCCATGGAGCAGGCCAAGGTCCTTGCCGGACATGACGGCTGCCTCCGCGGCCTTTGCTTCGACGCGCGCGAGGTCATACGCCTTCGTGACGACGGCGTTCAGCGCCGGGTTTACGGCTTCGACTCGTTCGATGCACGACTCCAGCAACTCGACCGGTGACAGTTTGCGCTCGCCTATAAGCCTGCGTGCCTCGGTCGCCGTCAGCTCACATGGCCTGGTCACAGTGGACCTCCTCTCCCTGCATTCGAACCCACTCCCAATAACCTCATCTGGGACCTTCGCCGATGGGCCGCAAATTGTCAGAGTTGGGAGGAAAGCGGTCCTAGGAACATGTGCGTCCCCGGACGGTCGCGGCGGGCGAAGTCATGATCACCTTCTCGTCGCTGACGATTCCTTCGAGGCAACGGGGTTCATCCAGTGCGGATGCTCAACGAACCGTTCAACCGACATATCGAGAAAGGTGCGGACCGTTGCCGCCAGGTGGCGTCGGTGCGGGTAGATGGCGTTGATGGCGAACTCGACCGGCCGGTATTCGGGCAGGAGCGAGATCAACGTGCCGGCTAGAAGTTCCTCCTCGGCGATGAAGGGAGCGGCGAGGGCAAGACCGCAACCGCTCAGAAGGGCCGTGCGCAGGACTTCGGCGCTGCTGGTGACCAGAGTGCCGGAGACGCGCACGGAAGCCGGCTTTCCGTCCCGGTCGGTGAAGTGCCATTCGTCGCCGAACGGGTAGTACGCGTAGCGCAGGCAATTGTGCATGGCGAGATCGGCGAGGCGCGCAGGCCGCGGATGGTTCTCGAGGTAGCGCGGCGTGCAGCACAGGGTGTGGTGCCATCCGGCCAGCGGCCGCACGATCAGGCTGGAATCCGGCGGCACGATCGCACGGATGGCAAGATCGAACCCTTCCTCGACGAGATCGATCATCCGGTCGCCGGTCCGCAGATCGATGGCCGCTTCGGGATATTTCTCCAGAAAGCTCGCCACGACCGGCGCGATGAAGCGGGCGATATTGGTGTCGCAAAAGATCCGCAACCGGCCGCGTGGCGCCAGCTGCAAGGCGCTCGCGGTCCGGTCGGCCTCGTCGAGCTCGGCCAGGATCTGCGCGCAGCGTTCGTAATATTCGCGGCCGATCTCGGTCAGCCCCACCTTGCGCGTGGTGCGGTTGAGAAGACGCACGCCAAGCCTCTCCTCCAGCTCCTTCACATGCTGGCTGACCATGCTCGGCGAGATATCGAGCCGCGCGGCGGCGCCGGCGAAGCTGCCGATTTCCGAGACCTTGACGAATACCCGCATGTTGTCGAAGCGATCCATTTGCCTCCGGACTGTGAAGCAATAGAGGATAGTCTCTGCGATAAAAGCCATATTATCAAATAATAGCGCAGCTTCCACATGTGGAGCCGAAGCCCAGGATTTATGGCGTGCCGGGTGGTTTTCCGGCGCCCCGGGCGGCGGGAGGTGCGTGATGGACGGTTCGACAGTCGTTGACTACGCCAAGCCCATCGAGCGAACCGCGATCAAGGTCGGGCGCGGCCGTTGGTCACTGAAGCCGCTGCTGATCGCAGCCGCAGCGCTGCTGTTGCTGGCGATAACGGCAGTCTACGGCAACTACTACTGGACGACAGGCCGCTTCCTGGTCTCGACCGACGACGCCTATGTGGAGGCGCATTCGGTCCTGATCAGCCCCGAGGTGTCGGGCTATCTTTCCGAAGTGCCGGTCGACGACAACCAGGCGGTCACGGCCGGCCAGGTGCTCGCGCGCATCGATCCGCGGGATTACCAGACCGCGCTCGACCATGCGCGCGCCAATGTCGCGGCGGCGCGGGCGAGCATCGACACGTTCAACCAGCAGATTGCCCAGCAAAAACTCGTGGTCGAACAGGACCGCCAGCAGGTCGCCGCGGATCAGGCGGCGCTGGTCTATTCGCAGCAGGATTTCCAGCGCTACACCCAACTGGCGAAGGACGGCTGGGGCCCCGTGCAGCGGGCGCAGCTGGCGCAGGCTGACATTCGCGAGAAGGACGCCAGGCTGCAACACGACACCGCGGTCATCGCGGCCGCCGAGAAGCAGATCGGCGTCCTCGGGGCGCAGCTCGCCCAGGCCGACGCGATGCTCGCCCAGCAACAGGCGAGCGAGCACCAGGCCGAGCTCAATTTGAGCTACACGACGATCGCGGCGCCGGTCGACGGCACCGTCGGAGTCCGCACCTTGCGGGTCGGCCAATACGTCCAGGCGGGGACCCAGCTGATGGCGGTGGTGCCGCTGCAGGCGGTCTACATCACCGCAAACTACAAGGAGACCCAGCTGACCGACGTGCGTCCCGGCCAGCCGGTCACGATCGACGTCGACACCTTCCCGGGGACCACGGTGAAGGGCCGCGTCGATAGTCTCGCACCGGCCAGCGGCCAGGAATTTGCGCTGCTGCCGCCCGACAACGCGACCGGCAATTTCACCAAGATCGTCCAGCGCATCCCGGTCAAGATCGTGCTCGATGCCGACAGTCCGCTGGCGAAGCTGCTGCGCCCGGGCATGTCGGTCGAGCCCACGATCGACACCAGGCCGGCGGCCCACCCCGTCCGCTCCGCAGCGGGGGTGGTAGCGAGGGCGTCATGACCGCGACCGCCGACCGTGCCGGCGAGCCGGTCGCGCTCAAGACCTGGATCACGGTCGGCGGCGCGCTGATCGGCGCCTTCATGGCGGTGCTCAACATCCTGATCACGAGCGCCTCGCTGCCCTATATAGAAGGCGGCATCGGCACCGGCGGCGTCTACGGCACCTGGATATCGACCGCCTATCTGATCGGCGAGATCATCGTCATCCCGCTCACCGACTTCCTCAGTCGGGTGTTTTCCCTGCGGCGCTACCTGCTGGTCAACGTGGCGCTGTTCCTGCTGTTCTCGGTGCTG
This sequence comes from Reyranella sp., assembly GCA_035485695.1. Taxonomy (GTDB): domain Bacteria; phylum Pseudomonadota; class Alphaproteobacteria; order Reyranellales; family Reyranellaceae; genus Reyranella. The sequence goes on from DATHNU010000533.1 coordinate 9,034, forward strand.
TGCGGCCAGGCCGGCAGCCTGGGCGAGATGATCGTGCTGCGCGTGCTGCAGGGTTTCGCCGGCGGCGTCATGATCCCGCTCGGCTTCACGATCATCATGACGATGCTGCCGCGGTCGAAACACCCGATCGGGCTTGCCGGCTTTGCGATTACCGCGACTTTCGCTCCGGCAATCGGTCCAACGATCGGCGGCTACCT
>DATHNU010000534.1:0-2204 GCA_035485695.1 Reyranella sp.
GAGAAGAAGCAGCCCCAGCGGCCGACCGCCACGGTGGCGGCGAAGGGCGCGGCGAAGACGATGCCGGTCGAGCCCGTGACGCCGGTGAAGCGCTTGAAGGCTTCGATGGAGGCGATGGCGCCCGCGATGCCGCCCACCATGGAGAAGCCCAGCGCATGCACGCCGGACAGCAGCGCGTTCGCGGTGCCGAAGAACATGGCGCCGCACAGCGCGCCCATCCCGGCCGCGATGGCGTAGGCCCCGGGATACGGCACGCGGTTGGCGGGCAGCGCCTCGGCCGGCAGGAGATGGCGGGTCACGAGCCAGAACACCGTCATCGAGGCGAACCACGCCGCGACGTCGAAGACGGCGTGGATATAGGGCAGGCCGAAGTAGGTCATTGCGCTGGGGGCGCGCCACTCCAGTGGCGCGTCATCTCATGCGGAGCGCGGACCTCCAGGTCCGCATCGTCCTTTTGAGCGGACCTGGAGGTCCGCGCTCCAAGACGCGCCACTGGAGTGGCGCGCCCCCAGCGATGACTCTTACGTCTTCGGGCCACATGGCCACGGGCGTGAGCGAAGCGAAGGCGCAAGCAGGTCATGGACCTACGTTAGGGCAATGCCGCAATCGCGAAAGGTCCCTCGCTGCGCTCGGGATGACAGTGTCTTCGTCATCCACGGATTCTGTAAGGACGCACCACTGGTTCTCCGGGCCGCGATAGCGACTGCATGGATGTCGGGCAGGCCAAAGTATAGCGCTGGGGGCGCGCCACTCCAGTGGCGCGCCCCCAGCAATGATTCCTACTTCTTCGGACCGCCCTGGCCCAGGCCGCGCAGACGCAGGCGCAGCGCGTTCAGCTTGATGAAGCCTTCGGCGTCGCGCTGGTTGTAGGCGCCGGCGTCTTCCTCGAAGGTCACGTGCTGCATGGAGTAGAGCGACTTGGGCGACTTGCGGCCGACCACCGTGGTGTTGCCCTTGTAGAGCTTCAGCCGCACCGTGCCAGTCACGTTCTCCTGGCTCTTGTCTATCAGCGCCTGCAGCATCTCGCGCTCGGGCGAATACCAGAAGCCGAAATAGATCAGCTCGGCGTATTTCGGCATCAGCTCATCCTTGAGATGGCCGGCGCCGCGGTCGAGGGTGATCTGCTCGATGCCGCGATGGGCGGCGTGCAGGATGGTGCCGCCCGGCGTCTCGTAGATGCCGCGGCTCTTCATGCCGACGAAGCGGTTCTCGACCAGGTCGAGGCGGCCGATGCCGTTCTGCTTGCCGAGCTCGTTCAATTTGGTGAGCAGGGTCGCCGGCGACATCTTCTCGCCGTCGACGGCCACCGCGTCGCCCTTCTCGAAGTCGACGGTGATGTAGGTCGCCTTGTCGGGCGCGGCCTCGGGCGAGATGGTGCGCTGATAGACGCTCTCGTCGGCCTCCTCCCAGGGATCCTCCAGGATCTTGCCCTCGCTGGAAGAGTGCAGGAGGTTGGCGTCGACCGAGAACGGCGCCTCGCCGCGCTTGTCCTTGGCGATCGGGATCTGATGCTTCTCGGCGAACTCGAGCAGCTTGGTGCGCGAGGTGAGCTCCCATTCGCGCCACGGTGCGATCACCTTGATGTCGGGCTTCAGCGCATAGTAGCTGAGCTCAAAGCGCACCTGGTCGTTGCCCTTGCCCGTCGCGCCGTGACAGACCGCGTCGGCGCCGACCTCGCGGGCGATCTCGATCTGGCGCTTGGCGATCAGCGGCCGGGCGATCGAGGTGCCGAGCAGGTACTCGCCCTCGTAGAGCGCGTTGGCGCGGAACATCGGGAAGACGAAGTCGCGCACGAACTCCTCGCGCACGTCGTCGATGTGGATGTTCTCCGGCTTGACGCCGAACATCTCGGCCTTCTTGCGCGCCGGCCCAAGTTCTTCGCCCTGGCCGAGATCGGCGGTGAAGGTCACGACCTCGCAGCCATAGGCCGTCTGCAGCCACTTCAGGATGACGGAGGTATCGAGGCCGCCGGAATAGGCCAGGACGACTTTCTTGATGTCGCCCTTCTTGTAGGGTCCGGTATAAGTAACGCTCATGGCTGGCGGCTTTCGTGACGGTTCGGTAAAGGCGCGCGAATATAGCGGCCGACCCCGGCCGGGCAAGCTGCCGCAAAGCTGCTATAATGAATTCTCAAGTACGTAAGACATGGTTTCTACCCTAGATCGTCTCACCTATGCCGCGCGCCAGACCGCGCGGGTCGCCTG
>DATHNU010000535.1:0-4735 GCA_035485695.1 Reyranella sp.
GCCGAGGTGCGGAGCGCCCAGCCCTATCGCGACCTGCCGCGCCAGGATTTCGACGACACGTTCGACTTCGTGGCGACCGGCGGCTATGCGCTGGCGGCCTACGAGCGCTGGCACCGGTTGAAGAAGCTGCCCGATGGCCGCTGGATGCTGGCCTCGCCGATGGTGGCGCGGCAGTTCCGCATGAATGTTGGCACCATTGTCGAGCTGCCGCTGATCAAGGTGAAGATGCGGCGCGGGCCGATCCTGGGCGAGGTCGAGGAGACCTTCATCCAGGGGCTGGTGGCGGGCGACACGTTTGTCTTCGCCGGACGCCTGTTGCGCTTCGAGGGGGTGAAGGAGCTGGTGGCGCAGTGTTCGCCCGCGACCGGCGGCGATCCCAAGGTGCCAGCCTATGGCGGCGGCCGCCTGCCGCTCTCGACTTTCCTGGCTGCCCGGGTGCGCGGCATCCTGCAAGATCCGTCGCGGCACCCGAAGCTGCCCGCGGAGGTGCGTGAATGGCTGCGCGTCCAGCGCATCCGCTCGACCTTGCCCAAGAGCGACAGGCTGCTGATCGAGGGTTTCCCGCGCGGCGCCAAGCAGTTCATCGTCGCCTACTGCTTCGAGGGCCGGAATGCGCACCAGACGCTCGGCATGCTGCTGACCCGCCGCATGGAGCGCATGGGTCTGAAACCGCTGGGCTTCGTCGCCACCGATTACGTGCTGGGCATCTGGGGCCTGCGGCCGCCCACCAAGGCCCAGCTCGACCAGCTGTTCGACGAGGACATGCTGGGTGACGACCTCGAGGCCTGGATGGACGAATCGTCGATGCTGCGCCGCTCGTTCCGCAACGTCGCCGTGATCGCCGGCCTGATCGAGCGGCGCTTTCCCGGCGAGGAGAAGTCGCGCCGCCAGGTCACCTTCAGCTCCGACCTGATCTACGACGCGCTGCGCAAGCACGAACCCGACCACATCCTGCTGCGTGCCACCCGCCAGGACGCCGCCTGGCAACTCGCCGACCTCAAGCGCCTGGGCGACCTGCTGCGCCGCGCCCGCGGCCGCATCGAGTACCGGCGACTCGATCGCATCTCGCCGCTCGCCGTGCCGATCCTGCTGGAGATCGGCAAGGAACGCGTGCTCGACGGCACGGCCGAGGACGAGCTGCTTGATATCGCCGCGCAGGAACTGATCGACGAGGCGACGCGGCTCTGACCCTAATGTCATCCTGAGCGCAGCGAAGGATCTCATGCTCGTTGCAAGCGGCGATGAGGTGCTTCGCTTACGCTCAGGACGACAGACATAATTCAATGGAAGTCACGTGACGCGATCTTGATCTTGGGCCGGTCGAGCACGATGCGGTTGCGATCATAGGCGGGCTTGGCCGGCGGGCCCCTGCGGGCGCGATGGCGGGTGGCGTTGGCTTCGGGCACCATGACACGACGGTCGCCCGGGTCGGTGCGGACCTCGTCGCCGCGGCCGTGGGCCAGATGGAATTCGTCGATGTCGGCGATGGAATCGAGCTCGGCCGACCAGTCCCAGAGCTGTTCGGCGACGAGATGGATCACCAGCCCCTCGCGCTGCACGCGGCCGCGCACGCCCAGCAGGCGCGAGCCCATGACGATGCGGCGGTGGTCCTCGAAGACCCTGGGCCAGACCACGAGGTTGGCGATGCCATGCTCGTCCTCGATGGTGACGAACACCACGCCCGAGGCGGTGCCCGGGCGTTGGCGAACCAGCACCAGCCCAGCGAGGGTGAAGAAATCGTCGTTCTTGGAATGCTCCAGCACGGCAGTCGGCGACACGCCGCGCTCGGAGAAGTGCGGCCGCAGCAGCTTCAGTGGATGGGAGCGCAGCGACAGCGAGATGGCGGCGTAATCGTCTACCACCTGTTCGCCCAGGGTAAGCGAGGGCAAGGTCACGGCGGGCTCGAGATCGCGCAGCTTCGTCGAGTCGTCGAGCAGCGGCAGGGGAGCATCGGAGAAACCGCGCACCGCCCACAGCACGTCGCGGCGTGACAGTCCCAGCGAGGCAAAGGCATCGGCGCGGGCCAGCGCCACGATCTGGCGCTTGGAAAGGCCGGAACGTCGCCACAGGTCAGCCGGGTCGCGGTAGGGCTCGATGCGGCGCTCGACCATGAGTTTGACGTCGTCTTCGGAGAGGCCCGCGACCTGACGCAGGCCGAGACGCAGGGCACAACGATTGGTGCGGCCGGGCTCCAGCGTGCAATCCCAGTCGCTGGCGTTGACGTCGGGTGGCCGTACCTCGACCTCGTGCTCGCGGGCGTCGCGCACGAGCTGGGCGGGCGCATAGAAGCCCATGGGTTGGGAGTTGAGCAAGGCGGCGGCGAAGACCTCGGGGTAGTGAAATTTTACCCAGGAAGAATCGTAGACCAGGATCGCGAAGCTCGCGGCGTGGCTTTCAGGGAATCCGTACTCGCCGAATCCTTCGATCTGCTTGAAGCAGCGTTGCGCGAAATCGGGCTCGTAACCGTTGGCGATCATGCCCTCGATGAATTCGTCCTTGAGCCTGTGGATCGTGCCGGCCCGCCGGAACGTCGCCATGGCGCGACGTAGCTTGTCGGCCTTCTCCGGCTTGAAGCCCGCCGCGTCGATGGCGATCTGCATCGCCTGCTCCTGGAACAACGGTACGCCACGAGTCCTCTCCAGGATCTTCTTGAGCTTTCCCGGATAGTGAATCTCCTCGGGCTTCTTCTCCCGGTTCTTCAAATAGGGATGAACCATGCCGCCCTGGATGGGGCCGGGCCGTACGATCGCAACTTCGACGACGAGATCGTAATAGGTCCGGGGTTTCAGACGCGGCAGCATCGACATCTGTGCCCGGCTCTCGACCTGGAACACGCCGATGGAATCGGCCTTGCACAGCATATCGAAGACGGCGGGATCCTTGGGATCCATGCCGATCGTCTTCTGCTCGCCATAGTGTTGCTCGATCAAGTCGAAGCTCTTGTGCAGGCAGGTCAGCATGCCGAGGCCGAGCACGTCGACCTTGTAGATCTTCAGGGCGTCGAGGTCGTCCTTGTCCCATTCGACGACAGTGCGGTCGTCCATGGCCGCATTCTGGATCGGCACCAGCTCGTCGAGCCGGCCCTCGGTTAGGACGAAGCCGCCGACATGCTGCGAGAGGTGGCGCGGGAAGCCGCACAGCGTCGCCGACAATTCGAGCGCCAGCGCCAGCCGCGGATCGGCAGGATCGAGGCCGGCCTCGCGCACGTGATCGACATCGACGCCGCCCGATCCCATGCCCCACACCGTGTCGGCCATCACCCCCACCGTGTCGGGCGACAGGCAGAGCGCCTTGCCGACCTCGCGTATGGCGCTGCGGCTACGGTAGGCGATCACCGTGGCGGCCAGCGCGGCGCGATGGCGGCTTTTCTCCCGGTAGATCCACTGAATTATTTCCTCGCGCCGCTCATGTTCGAAATCGACATCGATGTCGGGCGGCTCGTTGCGTTCGTTGGACAGAAAACGCTCGAATAGGACCCTGGTCTCTTTGGGATTCACCGAAGTGATGCCGAGGCAGTAGCAAACGGCGGAGTTGGCGGCAGATCCGCGGCCCTGGCACAAGATGCCCATCTTGCGGGCCTGCCAGACGATCTCGTGCACGGTCAGGAAATAAGGCGCGATCTTCTTGCGATCGATGAGTTCGAATTCATGCCGGATCGTATTGGCTATTTCATCAGGGATACCGTCAGGGTAGCGCCAGGCTGCGCCCTCCCAGGTGAGGCGGGTGAGCTTGTCCATGGGAGTCTCGCCCCCCTCGTACGCGACCGGATACTGGTAGGTGAGCTGGTCGAGCGAGAAGCGGCAGCGCTCGACGATCTCCTGCGTGCGCTCGATGGCGTGCGGATGGCGGCGGAACAGGCGCGCCATCTCCTGCGGTTCCTTGAGATGGCGCTCGGCGCTGGCGAAGCGGCGGAAGCCCAGCTCGTCGACAGTGCAGCCCAGGCGAATGGCCGTCACCACGTCGTGCAACGCCCGACGCTCGGGTTCGTGGTAGTGCACGTCATTGGTGGCGACCAGGCCGATTCCCATCGAGGCGGCGAGATTGTCGAGCAGCGCCAGGCGGTGCGCATCGTCGCCGCGGAACAGCATGGTGCCGGCGAGGTAGCAGCGATCGCCGAACAGGCGGGCGAGCGCGCGCAGGCGCTCGCGGAAGGCGGGTTCCTCGGGTCGGCGCGGCGGCAGGACGATGGCCAGGAGGCCCTCGGCATGGGACGCGAGATCGTCGAAGGTGAGATCGCACTCGCCCTTCGCCGCCCGGCGGTTGCCGACCGTCAGTAGGCGGGAGAGCCGCTTGTAGGCCTCGAGGTCCGTGGGATAGGCGATCAGCGAGTAGCCGTCGCGCGTTTCGAGACGGGCACCGACCAGCAGCTTGAAACGTTCTTCCCGGGGGGCCGGAAACTCCTCGTAATATTCCTCGATCGCCGCATAGGCCCGCACGACGCCAGCCAGCGTGTTGCGGTCGGCGATGCCGATGCCGGTATGGCCGAGCTTCAGCGCCTGCAGCGCCAGCTCGCCCGGATGCGAGCCGCTGCGCAGGAAGCTGTAGTTGGTCGTGACCTGCAGCTCGGCGTACATGGTCAGGCGGCGGCAAGCTCGCGGATGCGCGCCAGCGGCACGCTGCGGATGGCGACGCCTTCGGCACGCAGCGCCTGCAGGAAGGTCTCGTCGCTGCTGACCAGGGTCGCCGACGTGGCCTCGGCGCAGGCGGCATAGAAGCAGTCGTGCACCGGCCGGCC
>DATHNU010000536.1:0-10030 GCA_035485695.1 Reyranella sp.
ACGCTGCGGTCACCGGGATCGGCAACGACATCGTGCGGCTCTATCGCGAGATGGAGCGTCGCGCCTACGGCGCCTCGACGCCCGAGATCCGCTCCCTCGCCCGCCTGCTGACGCCGCCCGCCTCGTCGAAAATCCACTGACGGCAACCACGCCCTCTGCCTTCATGCTCCTCTCCCCCTTGGGGGAGAGGCTGGGTGAGGGGGTGATGCAGGAGACAGTCTTCGCGTTGACCCCCTCACCTAACCTCTCCCCCAAGGGGAGAGGAATATGAATGCGCTTCGGAGGAAAGTATCAGGCCCGCGGCGCCACGACGTAGCGGCCGCTCTCGGTGCGTTCGATCTCGACCTCGACGCCGTAGACCGCCGAGAGGATGGGCCCGGTCAGCGTCTCGTGCGGCGTCCCGTAGGCCGCCAGGCCACCGTCGGCGATCACCGCCACATGCGTGGCAAGCTCGCGCGCCTGGTCGGGATCATGCGTCGAGAACACGACGCCATAGCCTTGCGCACTGAGCGCGCGCACACGCTCCAGCACCAGGAGGCGATTGCCGAGATCCAGGCTGGCCGTCGGCTCGTCCATCACCAGCAACGGCGCATCCTGGGCGAGCGCGCGGGCGACCAGGCAGAGCTGGCGCTGCCCGCCCGAGATGCGGTTGGCCTCGGCCGACGCCAGGTCGGCGATGCCGAGATCGGCTAGCGCGGCCTGTGCCCGTTCGCGATCGCGCGCGCCCGGCGCCGAGAATGGCCCCAGATGTGCCGTGCGGCCCATCAGCACCAGGTCGAGCACGGTGTAGGCGAACTCCATCACCTGCGCCTGCGGAACGTAGGCCATCGATTGCGCCAACTCGCGGCGCGTCAGCTGACCGATGGCCCGGCCGTCGATCGTGACCTCACCGCCGAGGGGTGGGATCAGGCCCAGCAGGGTCTTGAACAGGGTGGTCTTGCCGGCGCCGTTGGGTCCGAGCAGGCAAAGCACTTCACCCCGGCGCACGCCGAGGTCGATCCCGGCCGCGACGGTGCGGCGATGGTAGCCGATCGACAGCGCGGAGGCCTGCAGCACCGCTCAGCTCCAGGAACGCCGGCCACGCGCCAGCAGCCAGACGAACACCGGCGCGCCCAGCAGCGCAGTCAGCAAGCCGAGCGGGATTTCGATGCGCGCCGCCGAACGCGCCACCGTGTCGATCAGCACCAGGAACGCGGCACCCATCAGGATCGCCGCCGGCAGCACGCGGTCGTATCGCGGACCGACCAGGAGCCGCGCCATGTGCGGGATCACCAGGCCGATCCAGCCGATGACGCCCGACACCGAGACGGCGGTGGCCGTGACCAGCGTGGCCGCGCCGATCACGACGCCGCGCACGACCCTGACATTGACGCCGAGCGCCTTGGCCTCATCATCGCCCAGCGACAGCACGCCGATCCGCCAGCGCAGCAAAGCGAGCGGAACGAGGCCCAAGATCACCAGCGGCGCCACCGTCTGCAGGTCGCTCACCTTGATGCCGGACAGGCTGCCCAGAAGCCAGAACGTGATGGCGGGAAGCTGGTTGTAGGGATCGGCCAGGATCTTCACCAGCGAGATGCCGGCGCCGGCCAAGGCGCCGACGACGATGCCCGCCAGGACCAGCACGAGAATCTCGTTCTGGCTGCGCAAGGCACGCGCCAGCGTGTAGACGATGCCGACGGTCAGCAGGCCGGTGACGAAACCCAGTCCCTGGATGGCGATCACCGGCAGGGACAACAAGATGCCTAAAACCGCGCCGAACCCGGCGCCCGCCGACACGCCCAGGATATCCGGCGAGACCAGCGGATTGCGGAACAGCGTCTGGTAGCTGGTGCCGGCCGCCGCCAGCGCCGCGCCGACCAGCAGCGCCGCCAGCACGCGCGGCAGGCGAATCTGGAACAGGACCGTATCGATCGGTTCCGGCGCGTCATGGCCGGCAACGCGCGCCATGATCGCCGACGCGACGTCGCCCGGAGTCAAGGGATAGGGACCCAGCAGGCTCGCCAGCAGGACGGCGGCCAGCAGGATGACAGTCAGCAGTACCAGGACGACGGCGCTGCGTTGCGCGCCGTCAGCGTGCGGCAGCACCACCGAGCAGCCGATCGAGTTGCGAATCCTCGAGCTTCACGCCGTAGAACAGCGCGTAGAAAAAGCGCGTGTCGGTGCGCAGGTCGATGGCGGTTTCCGTCGGATAGAAGGTCTTGAGCAGCCAGCGCAGGCCCATCAGCCGGTTGATCGACGGCGGCGCATCGATCCAGCCCCATGGCAGACTGGGCGCGAGGTAAACCTTGTTCTCGGCGACCGCGCGCACCTGGTTCCAGCCGGGCTTGTCCTTCACGCCGGTGAAGAAGGCACGGTCGAGCGTGACGATGGCATCGGGCTGCCAGGCGACGATCTGCTCGAGCGAGGCGTTGGCCGTGTTGCCGCGCCCGCCCAGCCCCTCGGCAACATTGACGGCGCCCACACGCTCGATGATCTCGGTGTTGATCGAGCCGCGGCCGCCCGTCTCCAGTCCCTCGGGGCCGCGCGCAAGATAGACCTTCGGCCGCTTCGCCGTGGGCACGCGCGCCAACACCTCGTCCACCATGACGAAGGTCTTCTCGGCGTAGGACGCGAGCTCCGCTCCGCGCGCAGACCGGCCGACGATGTCAGCCGCGAGCTTCAGCGACGCCGGTGTCGCGGCGAACGTGCCGTCGATCAGGACATAGGGAATGCCCGTCTGTTCCTGCACGCGGTTGGCCAGCGATACATACGTCGCCGTCACCGAGCCGAAATCGACCACGAGGTCAGGCTTGGCCGCGACCAGGCGTTCGAGGCTCACCGTGTCGCCGCGGCCGGTGAGCCGGCCGGTCTCCGGCAGGTCGCGCGCCGGCGCCGTCAGGAATTCCTTCTCCGCGGGGGTCGGCAGACGGACCCAGCCCACCATCAGGTCGGGCGCCAGGACATACATCAGCACCGACGCGGGTGGCCCGGCGACGAACACGCGGCTGACGCGGTCCGGCAGGCTGACCCTGCGGTTCGCGGAGTCGACGATCGTGCGGCCCTGCGCCCCACCCTGCGCCCAGGCCGGGCGCGCCAGCACACCCGCGCCCAGCAGCGCCAGCAGGGAGCGGCGGGTTGCCCTGCTCACGCCTCACCTACCTGGAAATCGCCGGCCTGGGCCGGCGCCAGCGGCTTGAACAGGGTGCGATCGGGCTTGAGATCGATCAGCGGCGTACCGTCGAGGCAATCGAGCCCGCGCACCAGCAACACCGGTCCCTCGACCTTCACCAGCTGCACGATCGAGGTGCCGATGGGATTGGGCCGCACCGGCGTACGCAGCGAGAAGACACCGCGGGCGTTGCCGTCGCTTTTCGGGGCCTGCAGCGCGAGGTCGCGCCGCGACTCGTGCAGCCAGTAGAGCACTTCCAGCCGCGAGAACTCGGCGATGCTGTCCAGGCCCTTGTCCCATGGCGCGAACACCTCGATCCGACAGGTCGGGCCGTCCGCCCGGCCCTGTCGCGGACAGCTTAGCCGATCGGTCCAGGGCGTGCGGATACGGCCGATGAAATACACCTCGGCGTCGGCGCGCACAGGCAGATCGACCGCCAGCTCGCCGGACCGGACCTCGTTCAGCCGGACCATCGATTGCTCAATCGTCGAGGCCGACCATCACGTCGGACGCCTTGATGATGGCGTAGGCCGTCTGGCCGACTTTCAGGCCGAGCTCATCGACGGCTTCGTTGGTGATCGAGGCCGTGACAGTGGTGCCATTTACGTCGAGCCGGACATGCGCGGTGGTGGCGCCCTTCTTGACTTCGGTGATCTTGCCCTTGAGCCGGTTTCTGGCGCTGATCTTCACGATGGCCTCCTTATGGTTCCGGGTGTTGTACCCGACGGTATCGCCGCAGTCGCTATGCATTAAAGTTTACAATGACTTGGCCGCCTATTGCAGCAGGCAAAGGCCGCCGCATCAACGGTGCCGCTTGCATCCGGGGAAGGCGCTTTTTTGCCTGCCCGCGCGACCCCATTTGGCGACTTGCCCGCGCAATCCCGTTCTGACACCATCGCTATATTCACTTGGATATATCGACCCGGAACCCGGATGACCGCGACGCTTCGCCTTGACCCATGGACCCTTCATCTGCGCAACGGCGCAGCGGGCGCCCTGCGTGGCCGGCCGCTGGGCGCGCTGCCGCCCAGGATGATCGATCCCGAGCTCGGCGAGCAGCTCGCGCGCGTCGCGCGGCGGACGAAGATCTGGGAGCTCTCCAGTCACCTGCACTGCTCGATCGTTGGCACCTGCCTGTCGACCGGCGAGCTGCGGCAGGTCCTGTCCAAGGCCGGGATGGCCGTCGACGGCGCTTCCGACCACGATCTGCACGGCCAGGGCGTGCTGCTGGCCAACCTGCGCGATGGCCGGGGCAAGCTGCTGCACAAGTCGCTCGACAAGCGCCATCGCCTGGCCATCGGCCGCTTCGAAAAGTCCAAGACGACCGACGCGGTGCGCGCCCTGTGGCGCCACGCCGTCAAGCAAGGCGACATTCCGGGCGGCTACTGGGCGGCGCTCACTCATCCGGCCACCAACGACGCACTGATCCGCGAGATCTTCGGCGAAGTCCACATGCTTTCCCACCTGGTGGGCGCGGCCAATCGGGCCGACATCCGCCGGCTGAGCGCGCTCGAGGCGGAGAATGCGGCCTTGCGCGAAAAGCTCCTGCGCCAGCAGGATCATCTGCGCGACGGCATCACCGCGCGCGATGCCAGGATCCGCGAATTGGGCAATCTGCTCGCCGGCCGTATCGCCGACCAGGCCCGGCAGCCGGCGGACGGCGCCTCCGACGAGGTGGCGCTCAGCGAGCTCATCGCCAGCCTCGAGAAGCGTCTGCGGTCAGAGACCAACCGCCGTGCCGCCGTCGAGGAGCGCCTGGCGCGCGCGAACGACGAACTCGCTCGCGAGCGCGAGCAACGCGGCGCGCTGGAGCGGCGCGAACGCTCGCTTAGCGAGGAGCTCGAAGCGTTCGAGGCGGGCTTCGAGCCACAGACCGAGAACGGCCAGTCAGCTGCGCCCTCCTCCCTCGCCGGCCTCACCCTGCTCTATGTCGGCGGCCGCACCGACAAGCTCGGCCATCTGCGCGCGTCCAGCGAGCGGCTGGGCGCCCGCTTCCTGCACCACGATGGCGGCGTCGACGATCGCAGCGGACTTCTGGGTGGTCTGGTGAGTCGCGCCGATGTGGTGATGTTCCCGGTCGACTGCGTCAGCCACGAGGCTGTCGGGGCCGTGAAGCGGCTGTGCCGCCAGATGTCGAAGCCCTTCGTGCCGCTGCGCAGCACCGGCATGGGGTCGTTCGTGGCCGCGCTCAGCCGGACGTCTCTTCCTTCGGCGCCATGAAGGTCCGGTGCGGTTAGCGCGCTAATTCGGCGCGTCTTTCATGCTCATGCGGACCGCGGGCGTCTCGCCCGCCTCATGAGCATGAGCGGGCGAGACGCCCGCGGTCCGGAAGAGCATGACGCGCCACTGCAGTTGCCCACCAGCGAGGCAGACCCTCGAAGACGGAACCTCATTCGGAGCGCGGACCTCCAGGTCCGCTCAAGCTCATGATGCGGACCTGGAGGTCCGCGCTCCGCTGATTCGCCATTAGTATCTCGGTCGGTCCGCCCCCCGCAAAGATGTGCGGCCATCCAGTCGGGATGCGCGCTCGTGTCCTGGTTCAGAAGTTCGTGTGAGTTTCACTTGGTGCTTGACCCCATCCGGTGTCATCCCGAGCGTAGCGAGGGACCTTTGAGGCCGCAGGAAAGGTCCCTCGCTGCGCTCGGGATGACAGTGATTTGGGCGATACAGCCTCTTCAATGACCCGACGAACTTCAAGACCGGAACACTAGGGTTGTCGAGCCAAGGTCGGCGTCGTCAGTCGGACGAGCCTTCCTTCGCCTTCATGAAGGCCGCGAATGCGTCCTTGTAGTCGTCGTGCCAGCGCGACAGCGGTGGACGATTGTGGGTGATGTCCTCCGCCGCCCACTGGATGCGCTTGCGGTCGGTCTCCCAGGTGACGTCGTTGTCCGGGCAGATGATGTAGAAGTCACCTTTGCCCATGCGCTCGATCATCATGTCGATAACCTGCTCGGGCGACCAGGCGCCCGGCGGCTTGCCATCCCGGCGCGGCCGGGTGATGCCGGTGTAGGTGAAGCCCGGCACCAGCAGATGCGCGCTTACCCGGCAGCCGGGAACATTACGCAGCTGATGCGCCAGCGCCTCGGTGAGGACCTTCACGCCGGCCTTGCTGACATTGTAGGCGGTATCACCGGGCGGCGTGGTGATGCCCTGCTTGGAGCCCGTGCTGACGATCGCACCGGGCGTTCCCTGGTCGATCATTGCCTGGGTGAAGGTCTGCACGCCGTTGATGACGCCCCAGAGATTGACCTCCAGGACGGTGCGCCAACGGTCGATGTGGTCCCATGGACCGCCGCCCGGCGCGGTGCCGGCGTTGTTCATCAGCACCGCGACCTCGCCGAACGAGGCGTAGGCCTTGTCCTTCAGGCGTTGCAGGTCGGCCAGCTTCGATACGTCGGTCGGCTGGGTCACCACCGATCCGGACGGCGCACCGATCTCGGCGGCCGCCCGGTCGAGTGCCGCCGGGTCCAGATCGGCCAGGCAGACCTTCATGCCAAGTGCTGCGAAGCGCTTGGCGGCCGCCAGGCCGATGCCGCTCGCCCCGCCGGTGATGACCGCGACGCGGCCGGCTGCCAGGGCGGGATGGGTGGTCACTTTCGTCAGGCTGTCTTGATCCATACCGCCTTGACGTTGAGGTATTCCTCGACGTGCTGCAAGCCGCTCTCACGGCCGTAGCCGCTCATCTTGTAGCCGCCGAAGGGCACGGCCGGGTCCATCGCCTGGTAGCAGTTGACCCACACCGAGCCGGCGCGGATGGCGCGCGCCAGCCGATGCGCCTTGCTCACGTCACGCGTCCACACGCCGCTGCCCAGACCGAAGGTCGTGGCATTGCCGCGCTGGATGACCTCGTCGACGTCGGTGAACGGGATCGCCGAAATGACCGGCCCGAAGATTTCCTCCTGGGCGATGCGCATGTCGTCGCGCACATTGGAGAACACCGTGGGCGGCACGAAGTAGCCCTTGCTCAGGTTGCCCTCGGTGAGGCGCGCGCCGCCGGTGAGCGGCTTGGCACCCTCCTTCTGACCGACCGCGAGGTAGCCGGTCACGCGCTCGAGCTGCTCGGCGGAGACCAGCGGACCCACCTGGACGTCGGGATCGCGGCCGTCGCCGACCTTCAGATTGCGGCCGTAGGCCGCCACCTTCTCGGTGAACTCGTCATAGACCTTGTGCTCGACGAAGAGCCGCGTGCCGGCGCTGCAGATCTGGCCTGAATTGGCGAACACCGCCATGCTGGCGCCCGGTACCGCGGCATCGAGATCGGCATCGGCGAAAACGATGTCCGGCGACTTGCCGCCGAGCTCGAGCGACACACGCTTGAGGTTGCCGGCCGAGGCCTGGATGATCTTCTGGCCGGTGAGGTGCGAGCCCGTGAAGGCCACCTTGTCGACGTCGGGATGCGAGGAGAGCGCGGCGCCCGCGGTCTCGCCATAGCCCGGCACGACATTGACCACACCGGGCGGCACGCCCGCTTCGAGGCAGAGTTCGCCCAGCCGCAGCGACGTGAGTGGCGCCTCTTCGGCGGGCTTCAGCACGACGGTGCATCCCGTGGCGAGCGCCGGGCCGATCTTCCAGATCGACGCGGTGAGCGGACCGTTCCAGGGAATGATCGCGCCAACGACGCCGACCGGCTCCTTCAGCGTGTAGGAGAAGATGTCGCCCGGCAGCGAGTTGTTGATCGTCTCGCCATGGATGGAGGTCGCCATGCCGGCGTAGTAGCGCAGCATGCCGAGTGCGCGCTGGCGGTTGTTGCGCGTACGGCTGATCGGTCCGCCCATGTCGAGCGTATCGAGCAGCGCCAGCTCCTCGATGTTCTTGTCGATGATGTCGGCCAGCTTGAGCAGCAGAAGCTGGCGCTCGTTGGGCTTCATGCGGCTCCACGGGCCGTTGAAGGCGCGGCGCGCCGCGGCGACGGCGCGGTTGATGTCCTCGGCGTCGCCTTCGGCCACGCGCGCAAGCAGCTCGCCGGTCGCCGGATTGCGGGTCTCGAAGGTCTTGCCGGAGGCGGCGTCGACCCACTTGCCGTCGATCAGCAGCTTGGTCGGACCGGGATAGGCACCCATCGGCTGGGTGGGCGAACCGCTGAGAGCTGTCAATGTGTCCATGGTTTTCCTCCTTCGCGGTGGCGGTCATCGCCACCTTTGCCGGTTTTGACTGAATTTTGCTGACGGGGGACAATTCTAGTGTCGTTATATTCATCTGTATATATCGAGATTCGCCAGATGTTGCGGGTTTCGGCATGGGGAGACCGGATATGTTGCCCGACCTCGGAAAGTGCGCCCTGCTGGCACTCCTGACCGTCGCCCTGCCGATGGCGGCGTCGGCGCAAGACAATGGCCTGGTGCTCTACGGCGCCGGCAGCCTGCGCGAGGCGATGACCGACATGGCTGCCTTGTTCAGTCGCGAGCGTGGCATTGCCGTGCGCACCGAATTTGGCGCCTCCGGGCGCATGCGTGAGCGCATCGAGGCCGGCGACAAGGTCGACGTCTTCACCTCCGCCGACATCGGCCACGCCGCCAAGCTGGTGGCAGACGGCAAGGCGAGCGTGATGGCGATGTTCGCGCGCAACGATCTCTGCCTGCTGGCCCCGACCAGCCGCCTTCAGGCCGGCAGCGCGGGCGCGCTCGATGCGCTGCTGAAGGACGGCGTTAAAATCGGCGTGTCGCCGGCCAAGATCGATCCCCTGGGCGACTATACCGTCCAGCTCGTCGACCTTGCCGACAAAGTGAAAGCGGGCAGCGGCGCCACGCTGCGCAGCCGCGCTGTCGTGATCGACAATCCGCCGGGTACGCCGCCATCGCAAAGTGGCGACTACACCCTCGACGCCTTGCGTGCCGGCCGCATCGACCTCGCCATCGTCTACTGCTCGGGCAAGGCCAGGCTGGCGAAGCTCGACCCTACGATCAGCATGGTCACTTTTCCGCCCGACCTCACGGTCGGCCCGCAATATGGCCTGGCCGTGATGAAGGCCGCGAAACCCGAGGCGATGCTGCTGGCGCTCACCATCCTCTCGCCTCCCGGTCAGAAGATCCTGGCGGCCAATGGCTTCAGGCCGGTGGCCAGTCCCGACAGCCCGTGAATGCCGTCGGCTGTCACCGAATTGACGCTGGTTCACCGCGTTATATATGATTGAATATATCGAGCGGCGTCACAACAGCAAGAATACCAACGCGTCGGCTCGGGTCTGAACCAGGAGGAAAACATGGACGTTTCGGTGAATGTCGGGCGCCTCGGCGCCGCCGCTTCCGCTTTCATCTCCAAGCCGCACAAGCTTCTGATCGACGGCAAGTGGGTCGCCCCCAAGGGCGGCAAGAGCTTCAAGGTGTTCGATCCCGCGACCGGCGTGCAGATCGCCCAGGTGGCCGAGGGCGGCCCCGAGGATATCGACCTCGCCGTCAAGGCGGCGCGCAAGGCCTTCGAGGAAGGTCCATGGTCGAAGATCAAGCCGGTCGAACGCGGCAAGATGGTGTGGCGGCTGGGCGACCTTCTCGAGAAGCACCTGGTCGAGCTGGCCGAGATCGAAAGCCTCGACAACGGCAAGCCGGTCAGCGACGCCAAGGCCGTCGACCTGCCGTTCGCCTGCGAGCTCTTGCGCTACATGGGCGGCTGGTCGACCAAGATCACCGGCCAGAGCATTCCGATCTCCGCGCCGGGCGACTGGCATGCCTATTCGATGCGCGAGCCGGTCGGCGTCGTGGGCCAGATCATCCCGTGGAACTTCCCGCTGTTGATGGCGGTGTGGAAGATCGCGCCGGCGCTGGCGGCGGGCTGCACCATCGTGCTGAAGCCCGCCGAACAGACGCCGCTCAGTGCGCTGCGGCTGGGTGAACTGGTCATGGAGGCGGGTTTCCCGCCCGGCGTGCTCAACATCGTGACCGGCGACGG
>DATHNU010000537.1:0-7584 GCA_035485695.1 Reyranella sp.
TCGCCGGCGGATTTCGAGAAGTACCTCAAGGCGAATTTCGACCAGCTCTACAAGGAGGGCCATACGCATCCCAAGATGATGTCGATCGGCCTGCACATGCGGCTGGTCGGCCATCCCAGACGCGCCCAGGCGCTCGCCAACTTCATCGCCTACGCCAAGTCCCACCCTGATGTGTGGTTCGCCCGCCGGATCGACATCGCGCGCCATTGGATGGCGCATCACGCCTGATTTTTCAGAGCACTCATACGAGCGAGGCAACATGCCGAACCCTTTCCCCAATCCGGGCGCCGTTCCGGGGCCCGTGCGCGACGTTGTTGGCTACAACGGCAAGCCGCCGAGGGTCACCTGGCCCGGCGGCGCGCGCATCGCGATCTCGCTCGTCGTCAATTACGAGGAGGGATCGGAGCTTGCCGTCGGCGACGGCGACGGGCTGACCGAGCGCGGCCTGTCGGAATCGGCCGTGCGGCCGTGGCCCGACGGCAAGCGCGACCTGGCGATGGAGACGATGTACGAATACGGAGCGCGCTCCGGCTTCTGGCGGCTCATGAACATCTTCGACGAGCTCGAGGTCAAGAGCACGTTCTACGTCTGCGCCGTCGCGCTCGAGCGCAATCGCAAGGCGGCGCGCGAGATCCGCGGCCGCGGGCACGATGTCGTGTCGCACGGCTATCGCTGGGAGGACGTGACCCTGCTCACCCGCGAGCAGGAACGCGAGCATATCCGCCTCGCCGTCGCCTCGATCACCGAGACGACTGGCGAACGGCCGTCGGGCTGGTATTGCCGCTATGGACCGAGCGTCCACACGCGCGAGCTGGTGGTCGAGGAAGGCGGCTTCCTCTACGATTCCGACGCATACAACGACGACTTGCCCTACTGGACGATGGTCGGCGGCAAGAAGCACCTGGTGATCCCGTATTCCCTGGTGAACAACGATTCACGCTTTGCCCAGGGGCATTTCGGTGCGCCCGAATCCTTCGAGGAGCACCTGCGCTACACCTTCGACCGGCTCTACAAGGAGGGCGCGACCTATCCCAAGATGATGTCGATCGGCCTGCACATGAGGGTCGCCGGCCATCCGGCCCGTGCCCAGGCCGTCTACAAGTTCATCCAGTACGCCAAGTCGTTTCCCGATGTCTGGTTCGCCCGCCGCATCGAGATTGCAAAACATTGGCAGGAGCACCACGCGTGACCGAGGCGTCTGCGATCAAGGCCGCCGCGCGCCAGGCGATCGACGCGGCGGCTTTCGTGCTGTTCGACATCAGCGCCAGGATGCATGCCGAGGTCGAGCTGGCGTTCGAGGAGGCCAAGGCGCAGGCTTGGCAGTGCGCGGCGCTGCGCAACGCGGGCTTCGCGGTCGAGGAGGGGCTGGGCTCGCTGAAGACCGCCTTCCGCGCCACCGTGAAGTCCGGCAAGCCTGGCCCGCGCATTGCCTTCCTGTGCGAATATGACGGGCTGCCGGTCTATGGCCAGAGCTGCGGCCACAATGTGGTGGCGCCCGCCGGAGTCGGCGCCGCGATCGGGCTGGCGAAGGTGGTCGACCGGATCGGCGGCGAGGCCAGCGCGCTCGGCACGCCGGGCGAGGAGGGCGGCGGCGGCAAGAACATCCTGCATCGCGAAGGCTTCTTCGACGGCATCGATGCGATGATGCTGATCTATCCCGGCATGGACAATATCGCCCATTCCCGCACCCTGGGCGCGACCCGCGTGCAGTTCGCCTATTTCGGCAAGGCCGCCCATGCGGCGGCGCGGCCTGAACTCGGCATCAATGCGCTCGATGCCATGCTGTTGGCCTTCAACGGCATCAATGCACTGCGCCAGCAACTGCCCTCCGAGGTGCGGGTGCATGCCATCATCACCAAGGGCGGAACCTTGCCGCAGGTCGTGCCCGACCACACCACCGGCGTGCTGACCGTGCGCGCCAACGATCCCGCGACCCTGGAGCGGGTCATCCCGCGCATCGACGCCTGCCTGACCGGCGCCGCCCTCATGACGGGCGCGCGCCTCGAACGCACCTGGCGGGAAAACCCGGGCCGGGCGCTGCTCAGCAACGCAGCGATCGCGCGAAGCTTCGAGCGCAATCTGCACGACCTCGGCCGCGCGACCCGGCCGCGCGACGAGCTGTCGGGGGCATGGTCGGGCGATACCGGCAATGTGAGCTGGTTCGTGCCGACGATTCAGCCGCAGATGGCCATGACTGGCCGCGACGTGCCGCCCCACAGCCATGAATTCCACGCCGCCTCGATCGGACCCGCCGCCGAGGCCTGCATCTTGGACTCGGCCAAGGCGATGGCCATGACGGCGATCGATCTCATTGCGGATGATCGACTCCTTGCAGAGGCGCGGGCGGAATTCGCCGCCGGGGCCGCCGCGCGATGATGACCCGTCACGGCCAGGCGAAAGGCTGCGGATAGGGACGACCGAAGGGCCGCCCAGCCTTCACCGTCTGCACCGGCTTGATGTAGCGCTGGCCCTTGCGCTGGTTCTGCCGCGTATCGACGAAATCCACCGGGCCTTCGACGATCTCGACCAGGGACAGATCGGCCGGGGCGCCGATCTGCAAGGTGCCGAGCTTGGGCACCTTGCCGATCGCCTTGGCCGGCGCGGCCGTGGCCAGGGTCACCACCTGCTCGAGCGGCATGCCGAGGTCGAGGAACTTGCTCATTACCCAGGGCAGGAACGGCTTGCCCGGCGTGTTCACGCTCACGGCATGGACGTCGCTGCTGATGATGTCCGGCGTAAAGCCCTGCTGGAGTGCCGCCTCGCAGACGGTGAAGTCGAAGCTGCCGCCGCCATGGCCGACATCGATCAGCACGCCGCGCTTCTTGGCGGCCATCGCGGCGTCCAGCACCTTGCCATTGACCACGGTGTTGTTGCCGGCGCCGCTATAGGCATGGGTCAGCACATCGCCCGGCCGCAGGAGATCGAGCAGATCCGAAAGATTGCCCGGGGCGTTGCCGATGTGGCACATCACCCTGGCGCCCTCGACGCCCGACCGTTCGGCGGCGGCGATGGCGCGTTTCAACGGCTCCAGCCCGTTGCTGCCCACCACGTCGAGGCTCTCGCGCACCTTGATGCCCAGCAGCACGTCGGGGTTTTCCGCCAGCATCTTGGCGGCGGCGTCGACGCGCGCATGGTCGATGTTGAGCATCTCGCCGATAGGAAAACCCGACAGGCCGATCGAGGAGATGTGCAGGAAGGCCAGGATGCGGGTGCGCGACTGGGCGATGCCGAAATGCTTGAAGGCTGAAAAGCTGCCGGCGCCCGCGTCGCCCGCGCTCACATAGGTGGTGGTGCCGGTGTAGGGCACCAGCTCGTCGCCCGACAGGCCGATGCCGCCGCCCGGCAGGACATGGGCGTGGAAGTCGACGAGGCCCGGCAGGACGAGCTGGCCCGTGGCGTCCAGCACCTGCGTGCCGCGCGCCGCCGGGATCTCGGGCTCGACGGCCGCGATCGCGGCATTGCGAATGCCGATGTCGCGCCGTCCCCTCAGGTTCTGGCTGGGGTCGAGCACTTCGCCGCCGCGGACCACCAGATCGTAGGGATCGTCCGGCCCGAAGGCTGCCGTGCGCGCGGCGGCTTCCTGAACGAGTCCTGTCGCTGCAACCGAGGCGCCGGCGCCCCACAGCATGGCCCTGCGAGTCACATCATCCATGGCCGTCCCCTCCCCGGGGTCTTTGTTCTGTGGGCCAGTTCACCACAAAGGGCAGGCCACGGCGAGCCGCCGATCTTCACGGCGCCCGAAGCGCCTCAGAGACTGGACAGCAATTTATAGGCGACCAACACGACGAGAAGAGCCCATAGGACCAATGACTGATAGTAGAATATGTTCGTCGTGATCCTGTATTGGATGAACCGGATAGCCAAGGGCGAATAGAAGACCATGTCGTCCTGGTCGTTCTGGTAGTGCGGAAAGTCGCGCGCAATGGCGAAGTTCCCGATGGTCGTGAGCGTTGACGCCAGGAAGGCGAACGCCGCCGTCGTCAATATTGCGCCGATCATGTCGAATTGGCTCCCGCTCGTAGGCAGCTCATCTATTGCCCTCGTTCCCGCTTGTCGGATGTCACCACGGAGGGAAGCAACGCACGGGCCACGCGATCGGCGGCGATCTGGGTGCCGAGGTCGGTCCAGTGCCCGTCCGTTAGCCGATAGGTGCCGCGAACGCCATCGAGGGCTTCGCGCAAATCGATGACCTGCATGCCGCGCTGACGAAGCGCCGCCGCCAGTCGTTTGTGGCGTGCGTCGGCTGACAACGAGAAACTGAGATATCGAGGCCACGGCTTCCAGAACGCGACGTAGTCCGGATCGCCGATGCCGACGGGCGCCAGGGCGACGAACAGTTTTACGCCGTGCGCCTTGGCAAGCTCCTCGGCGCCCACCAGCCAGCTCAGCGTCTGGTCCACCACCGTGGGATCGATCATGCGGTCGGCTTCCTGGGCATCGTGAGGTATCGGCCATGTGCCGGTTTCCCAATCGATGATGCCCGAGATCAGCCATCCGGCAACGGTCTGGTAATCGGCCTTGCGCTGGGCGAGCGCCGCCCGCATCGGCTCGCCGCCGCGCGCCAGGATCTCGCGGATCGTCTCCTCGCTGAGCTTCGGATAGTAGTATTGCCTCATATGACGGGCGACGCGCGCGGTCAGCTCGGGCGTCGGCTTCTCCGCCCAGTCGGCCAGCAGCTCGTTTTCGCCGGGGATGTCCTTGTTGCTCCGGCCGACCTCGGAGAGGCCGAGCCGGTTCGACACCAGCCAGTCCGTCCGCGGCGCGATGGTTCCCAGGATCGACGGCACGGGCAGCTCTTCGGCCAGCGCAGGCATCGCGAAATCGCCAAAGCGCACCGGGATGAAATCATTGCCGGCATAGACGAAGATGACGATGGCATCGGGCTTGAGCGCCAGCGCCACGCGTTTGATGCGATAGTAGTATTGACGGGGTCCCGTCGCCGCGATGCCGAGGTTGATCGCTTCCGCGTCGGCATGACCTTCGCTGGCCCAGCGCCGCTCGATGAGCTCCGAGATCGGCGCGGGGATGTAATAGCCTTCCAGGAAGCTGTCGCCCACAAGGACGGACCGGTATCGCACGTCGGCCGGCCGTTCGATCGTCCTTGGCCGGTCCCTGACACCCCAGTCGTTGTAGTGGGGAATGAGGCCGGGCGAAGCGGCGAACACCGTCGAGACGTTTTCGCCCAACGCCACGGCCGATATCGGCCGAAGATCGCGGGCAGGCCAGGATGGTACCAGAAAAGACGAGACGAACTCGGTGCCCGCCAACGTGATGCCCAACAGCAGCAGGATGTAGATGGGCCAGAACCAGATTTTCCTATTCAACGCTTTCCTCGTTGGAAACGCCGCGTCGCGCGGCAACCGGGCTGTCCTGTACGTTCCAAATCCCTGTCAATCTTGTCAATTGTGCAAAGCCGGCCGATCGCTGCCCGCTTGTAGAGATTGTGGCCGTGGCCGGCATTGCGACCGTGCAGAATGACCGAAAACATCGTGCCCTCGCGCGGCGGGCGCGGCTAGGAAGCGGGGCGCGCGAGCTCATGGCGCGCCGCGGCGTGCTCGATCAAGGCGGGTGAGGCCCCGGCTACGACTTCCTCCCACCGGCGCCGGGCCTCCGCGCGGTCCTGCGGCCAGGCGATGACGCCCAGTTGAAACAGCGTCTCGGCGCGGCGTCCCTCGTTGTCGGCCCGCGCCAACGCGTCGTTCGCGGACAGTCGCCCCGCGTGCAGGGCGAGCAAGGGGCCGGGCCATGCGTCACCCGCTATTCCCTCGAGTCCGGCCTGCCCGGCCGGGCGGCCGAGCCGGTGAAGCGACGTCAGGCGATAGAGTTGCCAATACGGATCGCCCGGTTCTTTTTCGAGAGCCTGCTGCAGTTCGGGCAAAGCTGCTTCGTAGTCCGCCATGCGCAGCGCCACGCAGGCCCGCGCGGATGCCCGTTCCGGCGGCAACAGCTCGGATTGCCGGCGCCAGTCGGCGTTGGCGGCGCCGAGTCGGCCAAGCGCCAGGCAGGCGATGGCGCGGCCGCCGTAGATTTCCGCGTCGTTTGGACGGGCGGTGAGAGCGGCATCGAAGGCGCGCAGCGCCTCCTCGTGGCGACCCAGCATGAGCAGGGCCTCGGCTTTGAGCGCAGTGATCTCGTGACTGTCCGGTTTCAGACTAAGCGCGCAGCCGTAGTCGAGAAGTGCTAATTTGGCGCGACCCTCGGCGAGCAAGGCATTGCCCCGCGCGACGTAGGGCAACGCCCGGTTCTTCACCGACAGCAGGACCGACGTATAGGCGGCGATCTCGGCTGGGAACGGGCCGCGATTGCGCAGGACGAACGGCCGGTCAGGCGCACCACGCCTGACTGCGGCGCGTAACCTGCGCGCGACGTCGTATTTGGTTCGGGCAAGCTCGCTTTGGCCCAGCCTGTCCGCGACCTCGCCATGGCCTTCCAGCGCAGCCGTCAAGGTGGGGTCCATATCGGTGAGATCGGCGAATTGCTGCGCGGCCTTTTCGAGGTCGCCGGCACGGGCGCTTGCGCGTGCGCTAAAGTAGAGCGCGGTCGCGCCGCCTTCTTTCGACAGGCGATGAATGCAGCCGCTTCCCAGTCGATCGACGGCCCGGCGCCAGGTTTCCAGGATCGCCTCGGACAGCCAGGTCATGGCGTCGCCGCTGGGCCGCGAAGGCTCCCGAGCGTCAGGTGGAACCGTAAATTGACTGACCATGTTGCCAAGTACGGATGTCAGGAAAGCGTGACAAGTACAATATCACGACGGCCACGGGATACTGATTATTGTGGCGTTCCACCAGCGTACATGTGGCTGGCCGCGGCGGTCCCGGCTCACATCTTCTCGATCACCGCAGCCCTGAAACGGCGCATTTCGGCGATCACCGCGGCGGCGTCGGGCCGGCCGAAGTCGATGTCGAGCGCGGTGACGCCAAGCTCGCGGAGCGCGCGCAGGTCGCTCACGATGTCGGCCTCGCTGCCGGAAAACAATCGCCGTTCGCCGTCAGAGGCAACGGGCGGCACGGCCGCGCCATAGCGCTTCACGCGATAGCCGATCTCGACCGACGCGGGATCGCGGCCGGCATCGACGGTGGCCTTGCGCAGGCGGGCGATGCCGGCGCGCAGTCGCGGCAGGGTGTCGAGCAGATGCTGGTTGTTGCTGCCGATCGGATACCAGAGGTTGCCGATGCGGGCGGCGCGACGGATCGCGGGGCCGCTCTCGCCGCCGACCCAGATCGGTGGGTACGGCCTCTGGACGGGCTTGGGCTCGAGCACGATGCCGTCGAAGCGCGTGTAGCGCCCGGCGAAGCGCGGCGAGGCTTCGGTCCACAGCACGCGGAAGGCGTCGATGTATTCATCGGTCACCGCGCCGCGCTCGGGGAATGGCGTGGTGACGACGGCATCGAACTCGGTCTTCAGCCAGCCGGCGCCGATGCCCACGACCAGTCGTCCGCCCGACAGCACGTCGAGCGTGGCCAGCATCTTGGCGGCGAGCACGGCGGGACGGTGCGGCACTACCAGCACGGCGGCCACCAGGCGGATGCGCGACGTCTTGGCCGCGACATAGCCCATGGCGATCAGCTGCTCGTGCCGTTCGGT